>JAMONL010000221.1 GCA_027065815.1 Sulfurovum sp. | reverse complement strand
ACCTTCACCGGTAAAACGTTTGGCCGAAGCCTGGTTCGCCAAAAGCATACACTCCTCTATGAGTGAGTGTGACGGGGTACCGGTCTCTATCTGTGTTGCTGTGAGCAAATGTTCCGCATTGATGGTAAGCTTGGTCTCTTCACTTCTAAAGTCAAAACCGTGTTTGAGTCTTTCTGTATGCAGCCTCTCTGTGATCTTCTGAAGAGGCAGCAGCCATTTTAATATTGTGCTGACCGTCTCTTCTACATTCTCAGATCCATACTTCAGTATGTTGTCTATATTTTCATAATTAAAACGGTGTTTGGAGTGGATGATGGCTTCAAAAAACTCTTCATTCAGAGGTTTTAGTGTTGCCTTGTCAAGTTTGATCTTGGAAACAAATGCCAGCCTGTCCACTTTGGGTTTGAGTGAACAGATATTCTCACTCAACTCTCTGGGAAGCATAGGGAAAGATTTGTGCGGCAGATAAGTGGTAAACCCTCTTTTTTTTGCTTCTTTGTCTATATTGCAAAAGTAGGGAACATAGTGGGAGACATCCGCTATAGCAACATAAAGGGTATAGTTCTCCAGATCAAAATAGATGGCGTCATCAAAATCTTTTGCTGTGACCGGGTCAATGGTACAGAAGTCAAGATGGGTCAAGTCTACACGGTCAGGATGTTCACTTCTGTCAACTTCTTTTTCTACATCCAAAGCATCTTTGAGACATTCCGGAGGAAATTCATCTTGTCGGTTATACAGTGCGAGGGAGATCTTTTCGTCTACTTTCGGGTCTGCCAAATGCCCGAATACCTCCAGGACAGTATCATCATCGACATTGACTTTGAGTACGGTTCCGAGTTTAAAGGCCTTAAGATCCATACCCTCCATCACAGCATGGGTCGGTTCTCCTGTACGAATATTGAGTATGGAGAAGTTCCCCTGTTCATCTCTGTGGGTATAGGCAATTGTAAAAAGGTGGGCTTTTGTAATGACAAGTACGACTTTTCCGCTGGCACGTCCGCGTCTGGCGATGATACGTTTGGCAACGACCACGTCACCGTGTTTGGCATCTCCCAGATGGTCAGGTTCTATCAGCAGGTCTTTTTGTTCTTTGAATTCTGCTTCCACATAGCCTCTGCCATCTTTACCAATGTAGAGACGACCGGCACGGTAGAGAGAGTTTAGTGTCCAGAGTCCATTTACCTTTTCTATGGCACCTAACTGCTGTAGGGCTTGAAAGGCATTTTTGTCTTCTTGTTCAATGTCTGATTCAAGACAGCCATTAATGAGTTGAATGGAAAAAGCACTCATTTACATGGACCAGTGATCACGTTTGTTTCTCCAAGGAGAGTAGGGTTTTTCCCAGTAACTAGGCAGTTCATGTCCTTCATTGATATTTTGGAAATACTTCTCTTCATGTGCATGAATTTCTGCTCTGATCTCTGAAACATACTTGGCTTGAAGTTTCTGATCGATCTGGCTTTGTGTCAAGTTCTCTTCCACCAGTTCATGTTCAAACTTCTCTTTGTCAAATATTTTTCCTAAATAGGCACAAAGGTTGATCACATCTCTTTTTGCATTTCCAAGACAGCTTGTTGCTCCAGGTGAAGGAGTCATATTGAACATGACACCCTCACCGGTATTGATGGAAGCTTCTCCCAGCATGAGTTTACGCTCTTTTTTATCCAGTACCTGAGGACGGACTCCTCCAAAACCTTTGGCATAATGCAAGTCATCTACAGAAAGAGACGGAACGATCTTTCGTGCATCTTTGACAAAAAGTTTTTTATTGAAATAGGGAACCTCAAAGAGGAAATTTCTAAAGATATAGTTTCTAATGTCAGAGTCTTTAAGAAGATCCCAAAATATGGTGATGATATTGGCATCGAAGTTCAAGGTTTTCCAGAAGTCAAGGTAGGTACCAGGTTTGAATCTTTCAAGTTTAGGCATGACAAGTGCGGTAGGTCCGAATCTTGTCAATCCATGTTCTAAAATATCCGGATCTCCATGCAGTGCGGCAAAAGGCAGTTTGGGGTTCTGGACCATATAGACTTTTCCGTTGAGCATGGTTTGGTTGGTCATATAAAAACTCCCTGCCATTGGAAGTGTGGCATAGTCAAGACCGTATCCCATTCTGTGTGCGAGGAAAAGAGAGTGTGCACCGGCATTGACAACGACAGAGTCTGCCGTGTAGGTACCGTTATTTGTCTTTAGCTCATAACCACCTTCTTCAAGCCTGTTGATGTCAGTCACTTGAGTATTTAAAAAGAGTTCTACTTCCGTATCAGGCTCTTTTTTGGCATTCTCTATAAGGTTTTCTGTCATTTTCCCATAGTCAACGGTAGTCCATTCACCTATAGAACCGATACCGACAATAGTCTCGGGACGTTCTTTCCCTTCTGCATCAAAAACCAGTTTTGGCTCAATGGTTTTTAGGTGCTCTTTGTCCCATACCTGAAGGTTGGGGAATAGGTCTTTAAACTCTTCGTAACGCTCAAGTAAAAATTCTACTTCCCTGTCACCGACACCCAGTGCCATTTTTTGGTGAGAGAATATCACTTCATTTTCGAGCTTATGCTGCAGGCAGTATTTCTCGACCATTTTTGCAGTTTGTTTGGTAATGGAAGCTTTGGAAACGGTATAATTGGTCTCTATATCTCCAAAGTGTATGGTCTGCGAGTTTGCTTTTCCCTGTGTATTGAGGGGTGCTACTTTTTCATATTTTTCCAAGATAGCAATACTTTTGACATCGGTATATCGTGCCAGTTCATAAGCCAATGCAGCACCTGAGATACCTGCTCCGACAATAACGACTTCATAATGGTTATTTTTCATTTATAGACCTGTTTTGGAAGTATGTTAGATACTTGATTGCCCTAACACTATTATAGACAAATAATAACATATTAAACATATAATCTATGAGAAAGTTTTTATTTCTCCTGGATTATTTCAAGGCTTCCAAACGCTCAATTCTTGCTTCTGTACTAGGGTGGGTAGAGAAGAGCTGTTTGAGTGAAAAATCATGTCCTGTAAAAGGATTGATGATGAACATATGAGCTGTCTGAGGATCGGCTTCAGGCATAGCGATACCTCTGGCATAGTTGTCGAGTTTGGCCAATCCTGACTGTAACCATTCCGGATGTCCGGTCATTTTTGCAGCACCTTCATCTGCCATGAATTCGCGGTTTCTGCTTACTGTCATCTGTATGACCGTTGCTGCCATAGGCATGATGAACATCAGTGCCAATGTAACAAAAAGATTAGGTCTGTCTCTGTCTCCACCGCCGAAAAACATACCGAACTGTGCAAGCATTGCAATAGCTCCGGCGATCGTGGCTGTGACGGTTCCAATAAGCATATCATAATGCTTGATGTGACTCAACTCATGTGCTATAACCGCTTCGATCTCTTCCTGAGTCAGCAGATCAAGAAGTCCCTCCGTCACTGCAACAGCAGCATGTTCATAGTCTCTCCCTGTAGCAAATGCATTGGGTTGTGCTTCGGGGATGATGTAGAGTACAGGCATGGGCAATCCCGCTTTTTGTGTTAAACGCTCAACGATCTCGTAGAGTCCTGTGGCATGGTCACGGTCGACAGGGTGGGCATCATAGTGTTTAAGTACCTGCTGATCACTGTAATAGTAGGCGTAAAAGTTCATACCGGCAGCAGCAATAAAAGCAATGATCATCCCAGTCTGTCCTGCGATCATCCCGCCGAACCATATAAAAAGTAAAGTCAGCCCTGTCATCAGAGCATAGGTTTTGAATTGTTCCATAAGGTCTTCCTTTTTATTTTTACTATATCATTGTAAAACAAATAAAAGGTTAACACACATGACTCAACCTTACTTAAGAAGAGGATGTTGAATGAGAATTATTTTAATATTTAGTTTACTGGTGTTGTGGTTATTCGGATCGTTTGAAGCAACAATAAAACCGATCAATAAGTATACAAAACAGCGAATGGTTACAGGAAGAACATGGCATAAAGGGTGTCCTGTCAGTCCGAAGGATCTTCGTTATATCCGTCTGAAGCATCGGAACTTTTATAGTTCTGAAAAGATGGGAGAGCTCATTGTTCATAAAGATGTAGCTAAGGAAGTGGTTGAGATATTCCGCGAACTCTATGAGGTAGGGTATCCTATACGTCAGATGCGCCTGGTCAGTGATTTTAGAGGAAGTGACTGGCAGTCCATAGAAGCGGACAATACCTCTGCTTTCAATTGCCGAAAGGCGACAGGTTCTAAAAAATGGTCCAAACACTCTTATGGTAAAGCAATAGATTTGAACTCTATTGAAAATCCGTATATTTCCCGTACGGGAAGCATTGTCCACATAAAATCTTTACAATACAGAAAACGTGTACATAAGAGCAATACTGCCGCAGACAAAGCCGTGTTACTAAAAAATGACAAAGCAGTGAGGATCTTTAAAAAATATGGCTGGAAGTGGGGCGGTGACTGGTTAAGAGTGAAAGATTATCAGCATTTTTCAAAGTAAATAGTTTTATTTTTGTATAGATAAAATTAATTGTATATTTTACAATCATCTAATATTTACTATAATCTAATATAATATTTATTCTAAATTTAGAATTGATAGGAAACATATGGCAACTATTTATGACCTTAAGCCGAAATTTCAAGACCTGTTAAGACCTGTTGTACGTAGTTTACACCACAAAGGTATTACTCCAAACCAGGTAACCTGGGCAGCACTCTTCCTCTCTGTTGCTATGGGTCTCTTGCTCGTGTATACAGAGGGTGCAACGTGGGTACTTCTTCTTGTGCCTTTTGTGATGTTTGTCAGAATGGCCATGAATGCCATGGATGGTATGTTGGCAAAAGAGTTTGATATGAAGACAAAAAAAGGTGCACTTCTCAATGAGATGAGTGACGTGCTTGCCGATACAGCACTCTATTTGCCTTTAGCTTTTGTCAGTGGTGTTTCTGTACCCTTGGTTGTTTTATTTGCCATTGTAGGTATTTTTACTGAAATGGCAGGTGTCTTGGCACAGACCGTGTCAGGTCAACGAAGATATGATGGCCCCATGGGAAAAAGTGACAGGGCCTTTGTTTTTGGTTTTATTTGTTTATTATTGGGTCTAGGTGTGGCACCGGGTATCTGGTTAAGTGTAGTACTGTTTATCTCTGTACTTTTAGGCTTCATAACTACACTTAATAGAACAAAAAGGGCTTTAGATGAGTAATATGTTTGTCAATCTTTTTACAGGACATAGAGGTTTGGTGCTGGGGATCATTTTAGCACTTTTGGTACTTTCTACTCTGATCATCGTTGTTTTTTTCAAAAAAGACCAGGAGTTGATAGACCGTATCTACTCCTGGTGGATCATTATTGGGTTTTTTATCTTTGGTGCTATGTTAGATACGACCATGGCTATGTTCTTCTTCGCTTTTTTGAGTTACTTGGCGCTTAAAGAGTATTTTACGCTTATTCCTACACGAAAAGCAGACAGAAGAGTGATCTTTTATGCCTATCTTTCTATTATTCCTCAGTTTTATTTTGCGGAACAGCAGTGGTATGGGATGTTCATCATTTGGATACCGGTCTTTTTGTTTCTGCTTCTTCCTTTTCGACAGGTACTCACTGGAGAAAATGAGGGCTTTTTAGAAAATACGAGTCGTGTACAATGGGGTTTGATGATGTTTGTCTTTGGCTTAAGCCATTTAGCCTACATGACGACCTTGCCTCCTGTTGAAGGTGCTTCTGTTGGAGGAAAAGAGTTGGTACTGTACCTGGTCTTGCTC
>JAMONL010000220.1 GCA_027065815.1 Sulfurovum sp. | reverse complement strand
ATCGATGATATTGTGTATGACAAGATCAAAAATATGGAAAGAGAGATCATCCCCGGAACACAGGATTATGAATTGCTTTATGAGAGACTGTATCAGGAAGAATTATCTAAAAGAGGCATGCTGTAACGAGCACTGCAGGGTGTATTTTAATGCATCGTTAAGGAGAGTAAATGAAAAAAGTAAGTTTATATTTTGAAAATGGATTGTTTTTAGAAGCAAAAAGCTTTGGTGCAGAAGGAACTTCTGTGGGGGAGATCGTTTTTAACACCTCTCTTACCGGATACCAGGAGATCGTGACAGATCCTTCCTATGCAGGTCAGTTTGTGACATTTACAATGCCTGAGATCGGTAATGTGGGATGCAATGCTCAGGATATGGAGAGTAAAGGTGCCCACTGCAAAGGGATCATTGTCCGTACTTATCAGGATCGACCATCCAACTTCAGATGCGAAGAGACATTGGCAGAATTACTTAAAAGAGAAAATGTACTTGGGATCTGTGAGATCGATACGCGTTTTTTAACCAAAATGTTAAGATCTGACGGGGCAATGATGATGGTTGCTTCCACTGAGATCCATGATCAGAATGAACTTAAAAAAGTACTTGATGGCTCACCTAGGATTGAAGAGGTGAATTACATAGAACAAGTCAGTACAAAAGTGTCCTATGTCCACAGTGAAGCACGTTACAATACAGATACATTTACTTATGACAAACCTGAGACAAGGAAAAAGATCATCGCATTGGATTTTGGGATCAAAAGAAATATTTTGAATGAATTAACACATGCCGGGATGGAGGTCACAGTTGTACCTAATTCCATGTCTGCTGAAGAGATCATCGCAAAGATTGATGCAAAAGAGATCGATGGTGTCTTCCTTTCAAACGGACCCGGAGATCCGCTTATTCTAAAAGCAGAGCAGGAGAAGATCAAAAAACTGATCGCCAGGAAAGTACCGTTATTTGGTATCTGTCTTGGTCATCAGCTGCTTTCTATTTCCCATGGTTACGATACCTATAAATTGAAGTTCGGTCACCATGGCGGTAATCACCCTGTGCAGAATGAAGTAACTGGTACAGTAGAGATCACGGCACAGAACCACAACTATAATGTGCCTGACAACATTACAGAAGTGGCAACCGTGACCCATGTGAATCTTTTTGACAATACCATAGAAGGACTCAAATATAATGATTCTCCGACCATGTCGGTGCAGCACCACCCGGAAGCAAGTCCCGGACCGCATGAGTCTGCTTATATTTTTGGTGAGTTTGCCAAAATGCTCTAAAAGGCGTTCAGCGTTCAATGTTGAGCGTTCAGAAATGAACAATTAAGGATATATAATGAATATTGCAATTCTTTTCGGTGGTTCAAGCTTTGAACACGAGATCAGTATCGTCTCCGCTATTACCATGAAAAAAGTACTTAAAAACAGTACCCTGACTTATATTTTTGTAGATTCCAACAGAGAATTTTACCTGGTTGATACAGATAAGATCAATTCCAAACTCTTCTCTTCGGGTGAATATAAAAAAGGCAAACAGCTTACTCTCAAAAAAGGTGGTTTTTTTGCAGACGGCATGTTCGGATCTAAAGAAGTTTCATTTGATGTGGCTTTAAATCTTATTCATGGCAGAGACGGAGAAGACGGTAAGATCTCTTCGATGATGGAGTTTTTCGGTATTCCTTTCATCTCTCCGAGAATAGAAGCATCTGCTCTCTCTTATAACAAGCTCTATACTAAGTTTTTGGCAGAGAGTCTAGGCGTCAAAACGGTTGCGTATGAACATTTGACTAAAAATGGTGCTAGAAATATAACGATGGAATACCCTGTTATTATCAAGCCTGTACGTCTGGGAAGCAGTATCGGTGTGAGCATTGTAAAAGAGGCTTCAGAACTTGATTATGCTTTGGATGTGGCATTTGAATTTGATGCAGATGTGATCGTTGAACCCTTTATTGAAGGTGTGAAAGAGTTCAATCAGGCAGGTTGTTACACAGATGGCTGGGAACTTTCCATTGTTGAAGAACCGCAAAAAGAGGAGTTCCTTGATTTTGAAAAGAAATATATGGATTTCTCACGTGATTCACAGGTACTTGCAGCTGATATTACGGATGCATTGAAAGAGAAGATACAAGAGAGCTTCAAAAAGATATATGATCCGCTTTTCAAAGGAAGCATCATTCGTTGTGACTTTTTTGTGGTCGATGATGAAGTCTTTCTTAACGAGATAAATCCGATCCCAGGATCCATGGCAAATTATCTTTTCCCGGATTTTGAAGGTATGGTCAAGCGACTTTCAAAATACCTTCCAAAAGAGCAGACGATCAAAGTGGATTATACCTATATCCACTCTATCCAATCTGCCAAGGGAAAAGCCTGATATTTCCCGTATAATTAGCTTTATTTAGGAGTATTTTACTCTTACTTAAAGCCATTTTCTCCCGAGTGACGGGTAATTAGCGACAATTCTATCCACATTGTTAATATTCAGTTAACAAATCTACCTCATAAGTTTAAATTTAAGCTCAATATTGGAAAAAAAAACCTATAATTAATACGAATGTTGTCAAATATTGTCATTTTTACAACATAGAATTTTATACAAGGGGGTATGCATGCAATCAAACGCAGCATTAGAATACGATTATTCCGTAGCTAAATTGTTTACTTATACAACAATTTTGTTTGGATTTTTAGGTATGTTGATTGGTACGCTTATAGCGGCACAACTGGCATTTCCGGATTTGAACTACTTATTGGGTGAATATGGTACTTTTTCAAGATTAAGACCATTGCACACAAATATAGTTATTTTTGGATTTACGTTAAGTGGGGTTTTCGCTACTTTCTATTATAGCGCACAGAGAGTTCTGAAAGTCTCTATGGCAGAGTCTAAATTTATCATGTTTATCGGTAAATTGCACTTCTGGCTCTATTTTGTAGGAGCACTTATTGGAGTAATTACTCTTTTATTAGGGTATACACAGGCTAAAGAGTATGCACAGTTTGAATGGCCAGTAGATATCGCTATCGTTATCGTATGGGTACTTTGGGGTGTTGCTATGTTTGCTCTTATCGGTATTAGAAGAGAAAAAGCATTGTACATTTCTATGTGGTATTACATTGCATGTTTCCTCGGTGTCGCTATGCTTTACCTTTTCAATAACATGTCTGTACCTACTTATTTCACATCTGGTGGGGTTGGTAGCATTATGCACTCAGTTTCTATGTACTCAGGAACCAATGATGCACTAGTACAATGGTGGTATGGTCACAATGCGGTTGCATTTGGATTTACTGTGCCTATTGTTGCAATGATCTATTACTTCCTCCCAAAAGAGTCAGGTCAGGCAGTTTATTCATATAAACTATCTCTTCTTTCTTTCTGGGGGCTTATGTTCGTTTACCTATGGGCTGGTTCACACCACCTTCTATGGTCAACTGTTCCAGACTGGATGCAGACAATGGGATCAGTATTCTCAATTGTACTTATTCTTCCGTCTTGGGGTTCAGCGATCAACATGCTTCTTACTATGAAAGGTGAGTGGAACCAGTTAACTGAAAACCCACTGATCAAATTCATGGTATTGGCATCTACATTCTATATGCTATCTACTCTTGAAGGACCGATCCAGGCGATCAAATCAGTCAATGCAATTGCACACTTTACAGACTGGATCCCTGGACACGTTCACGATGGTGTACTTGGTTGGGTTGTATTTATGATCATGGCGGCATTGTTCCACATGGCTCCTCGTATGTTTAAAAGAGAAATTTACTCTAAGAAATTACTTGAGGCGCAATTCTGGCTTCAGACAACAGCCGTTGTTCTTTACTTTACTTCTATGTGGATCGCAGGTATCACACAGGGTATGATGTGGAGAGCAGTTGATGAGTATGGTAACTTGATGTATTCATTCATCGATACAGTAACTGTACTTCACCCTTACTATGCGATTAGAGCCCTTTCAGGTGTTATGTACCTAACTGGTTTCTTGATGTTCGCTTACAATATGATCAAAACAATGTCTTCTTCTAGAGAGCTTACAGAAGAACCTCAGTTTAGATCACCTATGGCATAAGGAGGTAGGTTATGTTTCATTGGTTGGAAAAAAATCCGTTCTTCTTTGCAGTAGGAGTATTTTTAGTTATTGCGTTTGCAGGTCTCATTGAGATCCTGCCTAACTTTGCGGAAGCGTCAAGACCAGTTGCAGGACTTCGTCCTTATACTGTGTTAGAGCTTGCAGGTAAAGAAGTGTATAAAAAAGATCAGTGTATTGCTTGTCACTCACAATTGATCCGTCCGTTTAAAGCAGAAACTGACAGATATGGTCAGTATTCACTTTCTGGGGAATATGCGTATGACAGACCGTTCCTTTGGGGTTCAAAAAGAACTGGTCCGGATCTTCACCGTGTAGGTAACTACAGAACGACTGACTGGCATGAAAACCATATGTGGGATCCTACATCTGTTGTTCCAGGTTCAATTATGCCGGCATATAAGCATCACTTTACGAATATAGCTGATATCGAAACAGCCTATGCTGAAGCGGTTACCGTTAAAAATGTTTTCAAAACACCTTATGGTGATGATATCAAAGCGGGTAAAGAAGCATGGGAAGCTTATAAGCCGACAGTATTGGCTGAAGCATCGAAAATTACTGCTCATATGAAAAATAAAGATGTTAAAGATATGGTAGCAGCAGGTAAAGTACCGGAAGTTGTTGCTTTGATTGCTTATCTAAACAGTCTTGGAACAAGTCGTTACAAGGCGAAGAAGTAAGTTAAATGGATATTAGAGAACTTCAGGGCTATGCCTCTTTCTTTATGACCATTTTGCTAGTGGGCGTATTGTACTGGTATATTATATACCTTTATAGAAGTGAAAAAAAGGGTGAGAAGGATTACGAGAAATTGGGGAATATTGCTCTCGATGATGAGATCGATAGTACACCCATCAATACAAGTGATCCTGTCTCGGACGAAAAAAAGGAGCGAAATAAATGAATGCATTAATGGTAAAAGGACTACTCTTTGCTGCACTACTCATTGGAGCGACTATCTACGTAGTTAAATCAATGAATATTGACCTGAGTGATCCTATCAACTTAATAACAATGATAGGTGCTGTAGCGATTGCAGGTCTGACGGTAGGTGTATCTATTAAATACATCAACCAGATGAAAACAGATACAGCAAGCGGTGAGCTTGCTGAAGAGAACTGGGATGGTATCGGTGAATATAAAAATGAATTGCCTTCAGGTTGGGCATACACATGGCTAGGAACAGCTATTTGGGCTATGTGGTACATGATCTCAGGATATCCTGTCAATGCGTTTAGTCAGATTGGCCAGTGGAACGAAGAGGTAAAAGCGTATAATGCTAAATTTGAAGAAGTTCATAAAAATGCTGATGCTACTACCCTTAGAGAAATGGGTGAGTCTATCTTCCTTGTACAGTGTGCACCATGCCATGGTACAACAGGTGACGGCCTTTCCGGTAAAGCACATGACTTTACATCAAGAATCAGTGAAGCACAGGTACTTGATGTTATCGAAAAAGGTTCAAACCAGTTGGGTTACTCTATGGGTGCAATGCCTCCAATGATGGCAACAGGTCAGGATGCCAAAGATATTGCGAAGTATGTTGCCGGTGGTATGAAGGGTACGCAGCCTGCTTCTTTTGCAGCATGTGCCTCTTGTCACGGAGCAGATGGAAAAGGTATGAACGGTATGGCAGCGAATATTGCCGGCTATGATGATAC
>JAMONL010000219.1 GCA_027065815.1 Sulfurovum sp. | reverse complement strand
CCCCATGTACTGTTGTTGGAAGTCCCGTTTGGCCAGTTCATAGAGTATGGAACGTTTGTCATAAATGTCTGTAAAAAAGATTTTGCTTCGGTTTATCATTCTGATATTATACAATAGATTGTTGAATATTGGATACTCCCGCCTGAGCGGGAAACTTTTACTTGAGAGAGATTTTTTCTTTTGTACTTTTTTTGGTCTTTAATGCGAGGTTTGTTAAAAGTGATTCTACTTTTGCCAGACGTTTTTGCATAGCTTCGAGATTGGCGATCTTTTCTGCCTGTATTTTAAGTATTTTCTCCTGTTCCTGAACCACTTTGGTTAAGACAGCAACCATATCCATAGAACTTAGACCGTCACGACTGTTTATTGCAACGAGTGCAGGAACATCTTCGGCAATGAATCCTACAACTTGTTCAGACTTGTCTGTTTTATAGTTATAAGTAACAGGCTGAAGTTTACTGAATGCTGTTAAGGCTTCTTTTGTACTCAGGGGTTTGATATTTTCTTTTAATGCACGACTGGAAGCATTGATCCAAACGCCTCCTACATTTTTTGCACCATTACCTAGATAGAGTTCTGTTCCGCTGACCTGCCCCGTAGGACTTGATACTTTAAACTCTGCACCACCTGTTCCACCAAGTGTTGCAGTAAATGCTGCACCATTATCAATTGTTCTAAAGAGCCACTCTTTTTGATATAGTGCATTGTTCAGCACAAAAGCTGCTTCTGAAGGACCAGTACCGTCTGTATCATTCGCTGAGAGTGTTAAGAGTCTATAAACACTTTCTGTTCCCGGACCATTTAAAGAACTTTGTATAGATCCATTGACATCTAACCTTGCAGATGGTGTATCTGTACCTATTCCGACAAACCCTTCTTCTCCCAGATTGTTCGAACCTATCACCAAGTTGTTTTCCAATGCACTATTACGTATTTTTACAGAGGCTGAATATGTATCAGGTAAAGGACGTTTAGGTACGAACCATAATCCATCATTACCTACATCCATAGCCCATTTTGCACCAAATCCATCATACAAATAGAGTCGTTGTTCTAGTGTAAGATTTTTGTATACTTCATCTACTCCAGATGCCGCCATAGCGGAACCAGACGTAAAGATGAGAGAGGTAAGCGTAAGTTTTGATATGAGTTTGATATAGTGTGTCATGATGTTTCCCTTTTGTTTTTTATGTGATGTATGATGATAGAGTGCTAAATACATTGGTCTGTTCCTTGATTGAGTTGTGTCCCTTCTGGACATGTGAGTTTAGCTGGGTAAGCTCCTGGATCACTAGATGCTGTGCCTGAGATACAGATATTTGTTCCTTGTATCAGTTGTTCTCCACTAGCACAGGCAGGTTTGTCAGTTATCTCTGAATCCGGAACAGCTGTCCCACTGATACAAATATTTGTCCCCTGTTCAAAATGCTCACCCTCAGGACATTGAATCCCTTCCCCTATGGCATTTTTTAAGTTAAGTCTTCCTCCTGTAACTACTTTGCCGTTTAGACTATTAACAGGTGTGATATTATCGAGTAATCTGGCTTTTCTTTGAGTAATATTATCTCCAGAATAAAGACCTGCAAGTACAGCAATGGCACCTGAGACTTGAGGTGTTGCCATGGATGTACCATTAAGATATTCATAAAGAGAGGAGAGTTCTGTCCCAATACCTATATTGTCTATGAGCCAACCTGTATGTTGAACACTACTGTCAGATGTCATGTGAAATCTCATTCGGAAATTTGCAGTTTTGACAGCATCGGGAAGTTCAAAACTGTAAGAGGTACGCCAATAATTTGCGTATCCTGTAAAATCGTATAAAGTACTCCAAGTATTGCCACTATCTCCAGAGATTTCAATGGTAGCATGGTCATACTCATCTTCAATATATGCAGCTGCACCGATGGCAAGATAGATATGACTTCCCGCAACATAAGTTGAAAGATCTAAATCATCTTTTAACATTAGGTAGGAATCTGTACTCGCATTGTAGTCTGCACCTGGACTGTCACTCCAACAATGGGTGTCACTTGGCATAGGATAATTAGCATTATTAAAAACTTCTTGGTCTGTGGTAATAGCCCATGTATTATTTGTGCCTCCTGCTATCCAGTTGCCTGCGCCACTTTCCATATCATCAAAAAATATATCTGTTGCTTTAGGCAGTAACCCTTGTGGAATGGAACTCAGAATATTGGTTCCTGGCGCAGCAATATCAACGGAAGTTGCACCGTAGTTGGAAAAGCTTGCCAGTGCATCATTTTGATCTGTTGCTGCAACCGAGATAATACCAGGAAGATCATAAGACGATGGGTAGTGACTTGATTGGTCATTGTCAGTTTCATCATTTCCTGCAGCTGCGATAAAGAGTATCCCTAAATCATTTGTAGCTTTGATGGCATCTTTCAGTGCTTGTTCGAAACCTCCACCACCCCAAGAGTTATTTGTTGCTATGATGTTCACACCTGCTTTTTTCTGTGCGATAACATACTCTAAACACTCAATGGCTTCACTGGTTGCTCCACCATTGTTACCAAGAAATTTCAGTGCCATGATTTTTGAGTTCCAACTGACACCGACAACACCTTTACCATTATCACCCACAGCAGCAATTGTTCCTGATACATGGGTACCATGTTCCCCACCATCAGCTAGACTATCCATAGGGTTACCACTTCCATCTATAGAGTTAATGCCATAGATATCATCAATATACCCATTATTGTCGTCATCTATACCATTCCCTGCTATTTCATGTTTGTTAACCCACATGTTTGCTTTAAGGTCTTCATGAAGATAATCCACGCCTGTATCAATGACAGCGATGACGGTATCATCTGTACCGGTACTAATGTCCCATGTTTCTGGTGCATCTATATCGGCATCTACTGTACCAACGGTACCTATGACATCCTGTGCAGTATTTTGCTGTCCCCACAGCTTACCGAACTTTGGGTCATTTGGCACCTTGTTTGGATAATGGATGTAATTGGGTTCAACATATTCTACATTGGGGTCTTTTTTTAGCATTTCTACAAGTTCATCTGTAGATAAAATTTTGGAACGAATTTGTACGTAAGCACCCTGTCTCGACTTTGAAAGAGTTTTAAATGCTTTAGTAACCTTTAAACCCATGATATTGCTTAAAGATTTTGCCTGTTTGACAGATATGAATTTTTTGTATTTAACAATGACTTCCCCTTTTTTATAAAGAAGAGGTTTTTTCTTCTTCTTTGGAGGGATGTTTTTATATTGATTTAGGACTTCAGGAGGGAGTTGATTAGATGGTGTTGCATAGGTAAGAGTAACAATGGATAGAAGTAGAGGAAGCACAACTATCATAGAACTTAAATGATGTTTCATTGGTATGCCTTAGGAAAAATATTGGATATTAAATCGAAAAATTATAGTAGAATAAAATAAAATCTAAGATATGAGATAAGTTGCATAAATAAAGGGTTCTTTTATATAAGAACCCCTTATGATTTGTTATTTATTTAACGAAATCATTTCTTCTTGAGACTTGGATGTTTTTAGTGCAAGGTTGGTTAACAATGATTCTACTTTTGTTAAACGTTGTTGCATTTTTTCAAGGTTAACGATTTTTTTAGCTTGTGCTTCAAGTTGTTGCGCTTGTTCTTGTGTTACTTTAGTAAGAAGTGCAACCATATCCATAGCACTCAAGCCATCACGACTGTTAATAGCCACCAAGTCAGGAACATCTTCTGCTATGAATCCTAGTACTTTTTCAGTTTTGTCTGTTTTGTAGTTGTAGGTCACGGGTTGGAGTTTACTAAAAGCAGTAAGAGCTTCTTGTGTACTGAGAGGCTTAATGTTCTCTTTGAGTGTACGACTTGAAGCATTGATCCATACACCACCTACATTTTTAGCACCATTTCCTAGGAAGAGTTGTGTACCTGCCACTGCTCCTGTAGGACTAGAAACTTTGAATTCTGAACCTCCAGTACCTGCAAGAGTTGCAGTAAAGGCTTTACCATCATCAATGGTTCTAAAGAGCCACTCTTTTCCGGCTTTTGCATTGTTCAGTACAAAACCTGCTTCTGAAGGGCCTGTACCATCTGTGTCATTGGCAGAGAGGGTTAATAGTCTATAAACACTCTCTGTTCCTGCACCCGAGAATGTAGCTTTTATATCACCCCGAACATCTAATTTCGCGTTAGGGGAAGGTGTACCCACTCCAATATTTCCTGTGCTGTTTAAATAAAGAGTATTACTTGATGTATTGCTTTCAACATAAAATGGTCGTTTACTGTCATTTGTTTGATCAACAAGATAAAAAGCTTTAGTATTTGTTCCTGCTCTTATTATCCATCGTGCACTGCCTGATCCATTTTCAAGGGCTATTTCAGCATTGTCGGAAGATTTTATATCAAGATTAGAGCTTGGTATAACCGTCCCAATCCCCACACGATTAGCAGATTTGTCGATAAAGACAGAACCGTCTGCGAGGTTCATGTCACCAGTAGAGTCAACTACTAAACTTTTAGTTGCACTGGCATTATGTGAAATACTTAATACTTCTGCTCCACCAGTACTTTGATTTATAGAAATGTGATCATCATGTCCAAATATACTCCAATCAACAGCGGTTGATACACTTGGATTATCTATAAACTTTACTGCAGGAAGACTGTTGTCTGAAATAAATACATCCCCCGCAGTTGCACGTACATTGTCACCAGAGATGTCTGCACCTACAAGTTGAGATGTAACTGCACTTGTAATACATAATATTGTTAATAACTTTTTCATGATTTACTCCTCTTCTTTATTGGTTTGTATTTGACCATTTTTAAGTTCTACTGAACCACCTATATAGTCATTTTTTACCTGTGTATCTTTTTTTGTTGAGGTATCCGTCACTGTATCAGCAGTACTTTCTTGTGTCTTTGGAATCACCCTTACATCATATTTGTAAGCACCATCTACGCCAGAAGGTACCCATGTAAAAGAGCTTCCTGCGTACTTTTCATTGACAACTACTTCATCATTCGGTCCGATAACCTTAGCGATAACTGTACCACTTATATCTGAGGTAATGGCTAACATTCCATTAGAGGTATCGACTGTTATATCTGCAAGTGTTCCTACACTTGACACTATTCCTGCGAATAGACATTTTATGAGTATTTTTCTTTTCATAAGGTCTCCTTTTCTCTTGAGATACTTCTAGTATACTTCAAAAAGATAACAAAGTGTGAATAAAGTGTGAATAAAAAAGAATTTTATGTTAAAAAATTATTGGACAACGAACCAAGGATTGAGAAGGTTTTTTTTGTTATAAACAAGAGATAGTGAAGAGGGGATATGGAACTGTGTCATTTCTGGGTTATATTGATATGTCATTTTTCCCGCTTCTCGGACGATGGCATCTGCTGCTGCTGTGTCCCACTCCATAGTGGGTGCAAGACGAGGGTAAATGTCTGCAGAACCTTCTGCAACCATGACTAATTTCAAAGAGGAACCCTTTGAAATAAATGTTGGATGTTGGATGTTGGATGTTAGATGATCGATCAATTCTTGTGTTTCCTCAGAGAGATGTGATTTTGATGCTACTATTGTTAAATTATTTTCAGGGTCCGTATTGTGATGTAAAGGTAGTTTTTTAATAAATTTCTCTTTTTCTTCATCATTCAACATCCAAAATTCATCATTTACCATTGCTTTAAAGGCTCCTTTGCCTTTAACAGCCCAGTACATATCGCCTAATGCCGGAGCATAAACCACACCAAGTACCGGAGTGTCTTTATGAATCAGTGCAATATTAAT
>JAMONL010000218.1 GCA_027065815.1 Sulfurovum sp. | reverse complement strand
GCAGATAAACAAGATTTTGCAGACCTCATAGAACTTGCTGAAGAAGACGCTAAAGAACACAAACACATTAAAAAAGGCTGTGCAGGTGTTGAGATCGTGGACTTTACTACCAACTGATCATTCCCAGTCAAGCAATCTTTTTTGACCCTCCAGACCACGTATATGTGTCACATCCTGGCTCATCTCTATGACACCACGATAGGTACCGTCAGGATCTCGTACTGCAAAATACTGTATATGGATGAATTGTCCTTTGAAGTTTATCCAAAACTCTGCAAGGTCCTGTGTACCGGCTTTAAACGCTTCAAGTATCTGTATGACCTGGTCTACACTTTTGGGAGGATGACAAAATTTAACCTCTCGCCCTATAATACCTGCAGACCTAGGAAATACCCTGTCTTCGCCTCTATTATAAAAAACCACTTGATCATGTTCATTGACATAGGTAATATCTACAGGTAAGATCCTGAAAATAGAGTTGACCTGTTCCGGAGTGAGCCACCCTTCATCAAAGTGTGTCTTGTCTTCTGTTCCAAAAGGCAGGGTTCTTCTCTGTGTATCTTGACTTGGATGTATATACTCATCTGCAGGATATGGTGTCGGATCTTTATCAAACATCCATCCTATCTCCTTGTCCCCCTCTTTAAACTCCTTCCATTCCTCTTCAGAGATCATTTGCATAGCATTGGGAAGAAGTCTTCCCTCTTCAACCTGCATGATATGCTCAAGGGAACGGAAAAGTTGCTGAGAAGTCATGATCATCACTTCTGTATCTTCTGCTTCTATGGCTTTTCTGGTCTCTTTGATCTCCTCTCGTATCTGGTCATGAAATGCCCACATATTTTGAGAAGGTGAGGTCCATCCGTGTTTTTCAAGATAAGGAAAAAGTTGGTTTTCCTTACGGGCAAAATGTAATTCTACTTTTCCCAGTTTGTCAAACAGTGCTTTAAAAAATTCTATATTCTCTACACTGCTTACAGATTGGAGTTCAGAGATCAGATTCCGGATAAGCAGGTTTTCTTCAAGATATGTCCGTACCGGGTGTCCATCAGGGTATTGTCCTTCATATGGAGAAGTTGTATTGTTTAAAAATTCGCTCATGCTCAGCCTTTAATGTATCTTCTGTAATATTTTGCAGAAGTATAGTTGATTGGACAGGCAAATCCATTGAGCAATATCAAGCTGACGTATATTGTAGGCTAAAAGCCATATACATTATGCTTTTCTGTAGGGTACTTTGGCTGAAGGTGTCTCTTTTGAAGCATGTATAAGATGACTCTCCTGATCATCAAAGAAAATGTCTGCACCGAAAGCTTTAATGACTTCATACTTTTGTACACCGCCTTGAAAAAAGGCTTCATCAACACGTACACCCCAGCCTTCAAGCGTAGCAAGCACACGTTCATGCGTAGAAAAGTTTCTGGCCGTCACAAGTGCTGTTCTTATAGGAGAAGCTTCCATCGGAAATTTATCCTGTATTTCCGAGATGGTTTTCAAAAACTTGAAAAAAGGCCCTTTACTCAGTGGATTTTTTGCATTATTCCGTTCATGCTCGATAAAGGCTTCCAGGCCATCTGCCTGATAGACCTTTTCACTCTCGTCTCCAAAAATAACGGCATCACCGTCAAAAGCGATCTTTACGATATCACTCTCCTGGGATGTGATAGGTGTATGAGGGAGTATCGTTGCCGCAGCCACACCGGAATTGACAGCTTCTTCCACATCAGGCGCATGCACCGATAAAAAAAGATCTACTTTAAAGGCTTCAAGGTAACGCGCCACAGGTGTACCGGCTGTCCATCCACTGCGTTCAATATCCAAGTCATAATGTTCAATAGATCTCCCGATACGCAAACCTGTTGCGGCATTGTTCCGCGAGAGAATGATGACTTCAATCAGCTTATTGTCAAATTTTTTGTTAATGGAAAGCAGATTTTGCACAAATCGAAAAGCCGAACCTTTCGCAAGAGGGTTATCTATATGTTCAAGCTGGTGTGTATAGTAAGCTTCCAATCCCTCCTTATCAAATATACTGTTCTCTTCTTCCAGGTCAAAGAGTGCTCTGGAGGAGATAGCTATTACCAATTTGTCCTGGAGATCATACGCCATGAATACTCTTTTTTAGAAAGTATAACACTTCTTAGACGATTTTAAGATAAATCTTTGTTATAATAATCTTACATTAAATACTGAAGGAAATAAAATGAGTTTTGGAAATATCATACTATTGATCATTGTGGGGATCGGGGCATACCTTGTTGCGATCTATAATAAATTGGTGTCACTAAGAGCAGGCATAGATGCTTCATGGTCAGATATTGATGTGCAGCTGAAACGTCGTTACGACCTTATTCCTGCACTGGTAGATACAGTCAAGGGATATAAAGAGTATGAAGGTGACACACTTGAAAGAGTTATCAAAGCAAGACAGCAGGGTTTAAGTGCCGGAACTATGGACGAGAAAGCTGCTGCAGCCAATATGTTATCGGGAGCACTTGGTAAAATGTTCGCACTTGCAGAAGCCTACCCTGACCTTAAAGCCAACACCAACTTTTTGAAGCTGCAGGATGAACTCTCCAACCTTGAAGATGCCATTCAGAATGCTAGACGCTATTACAATGCGATCGTTAGAGATTATAATGCAAAGATAGAGTCTTTCCCTGATCTTTTTGTTGCACAGAAATTCAACTTTACCGCACGCAAGTACTTTGAACTGAACGAAAGTGAAGCAGAAGCGGTACAAAAAATGCCAAAGATCGACCTCTAAGGGGTCACAATGAAAAAAATACTTCTTTCCCTGCTCCTTGCAGGATTCAGCAGCACACTCTATGCTGAAAAGATCTCCAATTATGAGATCAATATTACGGTTGAACAGAGTGGTGAACTCGCTGTTGTTGAAACATTACAATATGACTTTGAAGGTCAGCAAAAACACGGGATCTACCGTGATATCCCTTTTACTGTCAAAGTCAACTCCCTTATCAAAGACCTTAGCTTAACGGATTTTTCTGTAGATATGGACAGTCAACCGGTAGAATGGACACACACCACGATGAGATCCGGACATGCCGGAGAGATCATACGCTTGAAGATAGGTTCAGCTTCATCTTATGTCAATGGTGTTCATACCTATCAGATCCGTTACAGAGTAAAAAAAGGTGTTTTACCTGCAGCACAGACTGCACAGTACAGTCAAAATGATGCCATTCGATGGAACATTGTCGGTTCAGGGTGGGCGATCCCTGTTTACAATATAAAAGCATATTTTTTTCTTCCCCCTCTACTCTCACAAAATAACATAGAACTCTCTACATTTACAGGACGTTATGGTGTCAAAACCTCTACAGCCAAGAGTCAATGGTTAAATCCCCAAGCACTTGAAGTGACTGTGGATCGACTTGCCCCGCATGAGGGAGCGACCGTAGAATTGGTCTACCCTGCCAATACACTGGATCAGAATGGTCAGGAAAATGTCAAAGCTTCATTTATGGACTGGTTGATGTCAAACTGGCATTGGGGTGCACTGCTTGGATTCCTGATCTATTTTTATACGATGTATAAGAAATATAGCGGATACAAAGACAATCGTGCCATTGCCGTACAGTATGAGCCGCCAAAAGGTCTTTCTGTGTTACAGTCCGGTCTCATTCTGGACAAACATGCAGACGATGAGGATTTCTCTGCTGCTGTTTTGGAACTGGCACATCTTGGTTACCTTGAAATAGACCATCAAAATGAAAAAAGAGATCCGGTATTGCGTAAAATAGAAAAGAAGAGAGACGGCTTGACCATGAACCAGCGCTATCTTCTTGAAAATATACTTTTTAAAGGAAAAAGTGCTTTTGTTCTTTCAAAAGGCTCTGCTTCTGTTGCAGAAAAATTAAGATCTGGTTTTTCCCATATCAATGACAATCTCTACACATGGTCGGTTGCAGACGGGTACATGGTTGAGAACCCGCAACGAATAAGAAAAAGTTTTCTTATCAGAACCATTCTCTTTCTCATTCCTGTCATCCTTTTGGCTGCATATGCAATTTTTAAAACCATGGGTGCAGATGCACTGTTCATTCTTATTTTCCCTATTGCATTCGGGGGTGTGGGACTGAGTGTGATGTTCAGCAGTAAAAGCTTGTTTCAAAAACTCTTCGGACTTGTTTTTGTAGGCGCAGGAATGATGCCGATCGTCATGCTCAATCAAGAAGGCAAGATCAATATAACAGCACTGCTCATAGGACCTGTGGGTGTGATTATTGTCATACTTGCTTTAATGATACTTGTCTACAGACATTTAGGTAACTTCACACCAAAAGGTGCACGTGCACAGAAACATCTTCTGGGTCTTAAAGAGTTTGTTAAGCGTGTCAAAGAAGACGAAATAAGAAGACGTTTGGCTATGGATCCGAACTATCTGGAAAAAATGCTGCCCTATGCTGTACTCTTTAAAGAGACAGACCACTGGATAGACTTCTTTAAACTGCTCAATGTCTCAACACCTGTCTGGTACCATGGGAATATCTATAACATGCAAAACTTCAACTCTGCGGTAAATACTGCGGCAACCCCGCCAGCTTCCAGTTCCGGCGGTGGCGGCTTTTCAGGAGGCGGTGGGTTCTCCGGTGGCGGTGGCGGAGGTGGCGGCGGAGGCTCCTGGTAATCTCACTGTTTTCCCTCCCTCTTTACTCGTTCCTCTCGTCCCCAAAAGAAAGATATACAAGAAAAAATATGACAATTTGTCATATTTTTAAGATCTTTTTCCTATATCCTCTACAATACCTTTATGTATCAAAAGAAAAAAGAACGTCTCTATATTTGTGACATTATGGATGATCCGGCTGTACCCTACCCCTCATATTATGTGCTTTCTACATCTATGTTTAAAAATGAGATGCTGCAAACTGCTTTAATCTCCTTGCACTCTTTTGATTTTTCCTATTATGAAACAGCGAAAAACCATGATGATATCTTTGCAATGTTGCATTCTGGTACCTTTCCGATCTATAAAGAGAAATATATTGTAGGATATTTCGGAAATAAAATGATGTACTTAGAATCTAATGGATGGAAGGCTATGCCGGCAACAGAAGACATTTTTAAACTGGAAAACTGGCTGGTTTGCTAAATAAATAAGCGTAAAGTTATCTTTTTTTTAAAAATCTGTTCTATTTAAGACTAAATTTATCTTATTTAGATTATAATTCTCCTGTATCTTAGATATCGGCAATAAACTTTTATTCTTCCTCCTTTTTTAATAAGTTCATTGTTGTATGACTACCCATCGTACAAGCCCAATAATTGTCGGTATCTAAGAGAAAAACTTCTAACAAAAAATCACTACTTAATACTTATTGGTATAAAATAATTCATAACTTCATAATGCATACAAAAAAAACGTTATCATTTCTTAAATAATCAGGAGTAATATATGAGAACTTTGACTGATGAACAAAAAACAACTTTGGAAAATAAAACAAAATATCTCACCTTGAAAAATAACTTGCTTAAAGACTATAAATCATATGCGGATAAACTCGAATATGCCATTGATGATGTTGAAGAAGGCCTCATCAGAGCCAAAAGAGAAAAACTGGCAAAAGAGATCAAAGCATTGAGTGAAACTTTAAGAGAAATAGAATCACTTGAGAGATCAGTCTGAATGAAAATAAGCAATATTCGTACAGAGATCCTCAAAGCACCGCTTAAAAAGCCCTTCATTACCTCTTTACGCCGCGTTGATGCACTCGAAGACCTTGTGGTCATTATTGAGTGTGATGATGGCTCATTAGGCTATGGTGAAGGGGCACAGACCCCTGTGATCACAGGTGAGACCATTGGCTCAATGATCGCTGCTATTACATACATCAAGCCCTATATCACTGGTCTCGAGTTGGAAGAGTTTGACAATATTTTACACTTGATACATACCGTGATCATCAAAAATACCACGGCAAAATCTGCCTTGGAAATAGCGCTGTATGACCTTAAAGCAAAAGCTGAAAAATTACCTCTTTATCAAATGCTCGGTGGTAAAAAAACAAAATTCAGGACAGACATCACTATCAGTATGAATGAGACAGATAAAATGATCGCTGATTCCCTTCAGGCTGTAGCACTCGGATATGACACGCTTAAGATCAAGATCGGTGATGATCCCCAAAAAGATATTGACCGTATCATTGCCATTCATGATATTCTGGATAAGCATATTTCTTTACGACTTGATGCCAATCAGGGCTGGACGGCAGAGGAGAGTGTGACACTTCTTCATGCACTTGAAAAAAGAGATATTATTGCCGAATTTATTGAACAGCCTGTCTCAGCAGAGAATATAGAGGGGTTGAAATATATTAAAGAGAGAGTTCAAACTCCCCTGCTCGCAGATGAATCTGTTTTTTCCCTCAAAGATGCCAAAAGACTTTTGGAGATGCAGGCTATTGATTATATCAATATTAAACTGGCAAAAACGGCCGGGATCACACAGGCACTTCAACTGGCAGAGCTCTCTGCAGAATTTGGTGTAAAATGCATGATAGGCTGTATGCTCGAAGGTCCCATTTCTGTTGCTGCAGGAGTACATGTAGCTTCAGCCAAAGCAGACAGTATCACCATGCTTGACCTGGATGCTGTAGCACTTTTGGCTTCACATCCGGTACATACGGATATTATCTTTAATGAATCCGAAATTACACTCAGTGATGATACCGTTGGCTTAGGTGTAACATACACCAATCATTAACCAATATGCATTACAATTAAGCCCATAAAACCTATACACTATAAAGATTGAATAATGATAAAAAAACTAACACTCGCTACCCTCTTACTGTTTGGGTTTTCCTCCCTGTCTGCTGACTATACACTAAAGGTCAGTCACCGAAATAAAAGTAAAATAGACCGTATGCCCAAAGGCAAAGTAGCAGACATGCGTAAGATCCCGCAAGACCCTGCCTACTATGCCAAGCAGGTCAAACCTATGTCTAAGTCCAAACAGAAAAAACTGGACAGAGAGTTCAACAGAAAGTACTTCAAGCCCTGGACTTTGTCCAGACTCGATATTCCAAAGAAAGATTTCGGCTGGGAAACACGCTTTGTGAGCAAAGGCAAGATCTACAGAGAAAACAAAAAAGTCATTCCTTCGTATGTCTATAAAAAATGGATACGAAATGCACAGATGCACAAGAAAGACAGCAAAAGATTCCATGCTATCACTATTCGCAGGACAAATGTCAAAGCATTGCCTACTTCTACAGCCTTTTACCGGGATCCCAGAAAAGTAGGCGAAGGGTTTCCTTTTGACTATAACCAGAATTCTGCCCTGCATATCAATGTACCGCTTTATATTTCACATTACTCCAAAGACAGACGTTGGGCTTATGTGCGTGCCTCCTATGCTTTTGGATGGGTAAAGATAACGGATCTGACGCTGGTGGACAATAAATTCAAAAAAACTTTCAAAACAGGTACCTATGCCATGACGGTAAAAGACAACCTTCGTCTCTACAATGAAAAGAACAAACCTCTTTCTATTGTCAAACTTGGAGCACTCTTCCCCATAAGCAAAGACGGAAAGTCATACCTAACGGCCAAAAAAAATTCTTTGGGACATGCCATGATCCATAAAGTCCATGCAGAAACCCTGCGGATCATTGCAAAAAAACCCCTGCCATTTACACCAAAAAATGTTGCCATGCTTGCCAAAGAGTTTTACGGTGAACCTTACGGATGGGGTGGTGCCTATGAGTGTCGTGACTGCTCTGCGACCACCAGGGACTTTCTTGGACCCTTTGGTATTTTCCTGCGCCGGAACTCCAGTAAGCAGGCCAAAGACGGTACAAGTGTCACTTATATCAAAGGGCTACCCAAACGTGCCAAAAAGAAAAAGATCATCCGGGAAGCAGAACCCTTCCGCTCACTACTGCATGTTCCCGGGCACATCGTACTTTACCTTGGACAATATAAGGGGGAGCCGGTTATTATGCATACTTACTGGGGAATCCGTAAAAAAAACGGTTCCAAACTGGTGACAGGCAGAACCATCATCACCACCACCGAACCTGGTAAAGAACGAAGAGATATCAAGGAAAGCAGTAAGCTGATCAATACCCTTAAGAACATCATTCATTTTTAAGTGTTAAATTTGGGTACAATTCCACTATGAAACATAAAGATAAAATTAAAATATTTACAACAAGCATTATAGGCGGAGATTTCAAAGGTAAAAAAATAGAGATACCGGACATCTCTACCACAAGATCTTCCAAAGGCATCCTAAAAGAGTCGTTCTTCAATACCATTCAGTTCGAGATCATAGACAAGAACTTTGTAGAAGTATTTGCAGGAAGCGGTTCTGTCGGTCTTGAAGCAGTGAGTCGAGGTGCCGCAGGATCTTACTTCATGGAATACAATAAAACCGCATTTCGATGTCTGGAGTCCAATATTAAAAATACAGATCCCAGCCGCTGTACTACCTTTTATGGTGACAGTTTTGAAAACTTTGACAATGTCTATGAAATCGTGAAAAAGACCGGGATAAAAACCTACTTCTACTTTGATCCTCCATTCTCAACAAGAGACGGCATGGATGATGTTTATGACAAAACCATTTCGCTGATCGAAAATATAAAACCGGAAATATGTGAAATGGTCACCGTTGAACATATGACGAACCTTGACATGCCTAAAAATATAGGTGAACTGGAACTGGTAAAACGTAAAAAATTCGGACGCAGCACCATGAGTTACTATACGCCTGTATCAAACTAATGCTTTACACCTAACCATTTTTTTTCTATCTCTTCTGCAAATACAGGATGGCTGAAATAATGTCCCTGCATATGGGTACATCCCTTATCTATAAGGAAATCTCTCTGTTCTGCAGTTTCAACACCTTCCGCAATGAGATCCAGCTTCAAACTTTTTCCCAGTGCCATGATCGCTTTGACAATGGCGACATCATCCTTGTCTTCCAGAATGTCATCAATAAATGATCTGTCGATCTTTAATCTGTTGATCGGCAAACGTTTTAGAATGGATAAGGATGAGTAACCGGTACCAAAATCATCTATGGAAATACCGATACCCAAGTCATTGATCTCTCTGAGTTTTGCAATCACATCTTCAGTCTTTTTCATCATCTGTCTTTCCGTGATCTCCAATTCAAGCCATTCGGATTTAAAAGAATACGTTTCAAGATTATCTTTAAGTTCTTCTATAAAAAAAGCATTACCTTCCAACTGTTTTATCGAAAGATTTAATGCAAGAATTCCCGGATTCAGACCCATTGCATACCAATGGCTTATCTGCTTCATGGCGCTTTTCATCATCCATCTGTCTATCTCTACGATCAAACCTGTTTCTTCCGCCAGTGCGATAAAAGACGAAGGAGAAAGAAGACCTTTGGTCGGATGTTGCCATCTTATCAGCGCTTCTAGTCCAACCATGGTATTACTAAACGTGTCGATCTGCGGTTGATAATGAATAAAAAATTCTTCATTATCAATGGCTTGACGTAAAGACGTTTTCATACTCATATGTTCCCATGCCAATTCCGTCATCCACGATGCATAGAACTTGTAAGTATTGCGTCCTTCCCCTTTGGCATTGTACATGGCAGTATCTGCATACTTTAGCAGATACTCTGCATCCACTGCATGTTCCGGATATATACTAATACCGATACTCCCTGAAACATAAAGTAATTCCCTATCAATATGAATAGGTTCTGCCAGAATCATAAGAATTTTTTCTGCTAAATTTGATATATCCTTTTCTTCTTTGAAATCACCCATAATGATCGTAAATTCATCCCCACTCAATCGTGCCAGTGTATCTTCTTTTCTAATAATGGCGTTCAGTCTGCTTGCGATGATCTTTAAAACTTTATCACCTATCTCATGCCCCAGGGAATCATTGATATCTTTAAACTTGTCAAGATCAATAAAAAAGAGTGCAAAGCCGATCTTACTCCGGTTTGATCTTTCAATGCATTTTTCCATTCTCTGTGTAAAAAGTATTCGGTTGGGGAGTTCCGTCAGTGCATCATGATGGGCTTGATAATGAAGCAGTTCTTTTTGCTCCAGTAACGCTTCTTCCGCTTTTTTACGGGCAGTATTGTCTTTGTTTATTCCGACAACACCGATAGGGTTACCGTTTTCATCCCGTAATAAGGTCAGTGAAAAAGAAATCGGGATAAGTTTTTTTGATTTAGTAACAAGTTCAATATCAACATTATGGATACCATTTTCTATAAGAATCGCGTTATATGATGCAAGACTTGCACGATCTTCTTCCCTGTATAGCATTGCTATAGACTGGCCGACCGCTTCTTCGGCAGTATATCCGAAAGTCTTTTCCGAGCCTTTATTCCAGCTTACTATTTTTCCTTTTAGATCTGTCGTCGTGACCGAATCATGGATCTGTTCGATCATTTGTGACTGGTAGAAGTATTTGAGTTGTAACTCTTTCTCTTCAGTGATATTCGTATGGGTACCTATCATACGTACTTTTTTTCCATTTTTATCATACAATATCTTCGCTCTTCCCAAAACCCAGACCCAGTGTCCATCCCGGTGTTTCAATCGATGTGTGATTTCAAAGTTGGATTTTTTTTCTCTCTCACTTTTGCGCAGTAGCACAAGGACGCTTAAGAGATCATCTTTATGCACTCTTTTTTTCCATGTCCTGGTACTATTTTTAAGTTCTTCATCCCTGTATCCGAGCATCTCCTTCCAACTAGGAGAGATATAGAAGGCATTGCTTGAAAAATCCCAATCCAAAACAGATGTTTTACTCCCCTGAAGTGCCAGTTCAATGCGTTCTTTCAGCAGATCCCTTTCTTCTCCTCTCATATCAATGCCCATATCCATTATCTATTCATCACTCTGTTATAACTGGTCGATACGTTTGGGACAATCATCTTTGCTTACATTGAATTGAAACAGTTTTCCTTTACTGGCTGCACTCTTATAAAGATAAGAGATATTTATATCAGCATCTAAAAAACGTTCTGAAGATCTGCAAATACCGGAAGTAACTGCTTTTTGCATACGTGTTCTGTCTTCACTTCTGACAGCTTCGTCACTCTTTGCACCGGTATTGATCTCAAATACATAAAGCAGTGTTGTACCTTGCCCTTCAACCTTGAGCAGTGTTGTATATTTATCAACTTTCTGAGGCAGTGTCTTCGTGATCTCTTCCGATGCCAATTTTACGATCTCTCTGTTCTGTTTTATTACTTTATTTATAGGAAGCTCACCTGTCTGTATTTCCGCTGCATACATTGATACTGTCAATCCAGCAAAAGCCGATAATAGTAACATTGATTTTTTCATTTTCTCTTCTCTTCTTTGTTTAATTTATTACTGTATTCTATCTAAATAAACTATAGTTTATTTAATTTTTTTGTGAAATATTTCTTTTCGAACTCTAAAGCAGATAACGGTAAAGAAAAGAAATGGCCCTGTATATATCGGCATCCGTTTTGAAACAGAAAATCTTTTTGTATCTCTCTTTCCACACCTTCTGCCACAATTGTAAGATTAAGATTATTTGCCAGAGAGATAATTGTTTTAATGATCGCAACATCTTCTTCATTCTCCGGAATGTCGTCTATAAAAGATTTATCTATTTTTAACTTTTTGACCGGGAGTTTCTTCAAATAGGACAGAGAGGAGTGACCGGTTCCAAAATCATCTATCGCTATATCAATATTCATACGACTGATGGATCTCAGTTTAATGATCACTTCTTCAAACTCTTTCATCACTTCACTTTCAGTAATTTCCAGTTCCAGATTGGCAGGATCAAAATTGTGTTTATCCAAACAGCTTTGCAGTGTCGCTATATAATCATCACGTCTTAAGTTCGTCAATGTAAGGTTAAGCGAGAGTTTTCCCGGTATAAACCCTTTTCTATTCCATTTTTTAACCTGCCCCATAGCTGTTTTCATGACCCAACGGTCAATTTCTACAATAATCCCATTCTCTTCTGCAAGCTCCAAAAACTTTTCGGGTGGTATGAGCCCCATGTTTGGATGATCCCATCGTACCAGAGCTTCCAAACCGATAAGTGCTTCAGTTTCAATATCAATTTGCGGTTGATAATATACTCTGAACTCATGATTTTCAAGTGCCTGACGCATATCAGTTTTCATAATAATGCGTTCAAATGCCGATTCTGTCATCTCGCTGCGATAAAATTGAAAATTATTTCTACCTTCATCTTTTGCTTTATACATCGCTGCATCTGCAAATTTCAATAAATTATCCGGATGGATGTTATCTTTGGGATACAAACTGATCCCAATACTGCAGGAAGTATAAAGTATCTGTCCCGACACATGTATAGGCTGTGTCAGAACCACTAATATCTCTTCAGCCAAACGTGAGAGTTCATCTATTTTTTTATATGATTCCATGATGATCACAAATTCATCACCACCCAGACGTGCCAGAGTATCTTTATCCCTGATCTTTGCCTTAAGCCGCTCCGCCGTCACTTTTAAAACCCTGTCTCCTATGTAGTGCCCCAGGGAATCATTGATCTGTTTAAACTCGTCAAGATCGATGAAAAAGAGTGCAAGCTTGTAATGATTCGTTCTTGCTTGTGCTATCCCCTCTTGTAAACGTTCTCTAAAAAGTGTTCTGTTGGGCAAACCGGTCAGTGCATCATGATGGGCCTGATGATACAGAACATCTTTTTGTTCTATCAATTTTTTTTCGGCTATCTTCTTTTCAGATATATCTCTTGCTGTCACATAAAGTACTTTTCTATTATTTAGATCTATAGGAGTCAAGGACACTTCCATCCAGAACTTTTCTTTATTCATTTTTTGGCATAGCCATTCAAACTGAGAGCCATTATTCTCCAAGGACTCCGTAATGATCTCCATTGCCTTTTCATGGGACAACCTGCCATCAGGCTGATATTCAGGAGAAAAATATGTAACTTCTTTATGGATGATATCCTTTTTTGAATGGCACATAAGAAGTTCAACCACTTTTTCATTACATTGTGTATATATTCCGTTATCAATGATCAAAATACCATCCGAAGATTTTTCAAACAGCGTTTCAAAGGTTTCTTTCTGCTTCTGTATCTCTGATGTTTTCTCAAGGATCTCAACTTCAAGTTTTTCAGTATAGACCTGCTCTTTTGTCCGAATTTTACGAATAAGCATATAAATAATAATAAGAAATAGAATATACATCAGGATAGTAAGGATCAAGGTGTCTATGAAATCACTGTAAAGTATGCTGAAAAACCCTTTTTCTTTAATTTTAATATTTAGCAGGCCACGTATATCACCTAGTTTGTAATCATAGGCAGTATCATATGTATCGCGTATACTGGGGATCGCCTCTTCTCTTTTTCCATGGCATTTAAGGCAGGATTCTTTAATATACATAGGCTTTGTATAATAATAGACATTCTCTTTTTCTATAAATTTGTCTTTTATTTCAGGATTTTTTCTAAAAAATTCTATCATATCCATTTCAAAATCGTCTGCTTTGTTCTTACTGTTTCTCGGACGATCTGAAACAGTACGTATCACAATATCTTCTTTGGATCTTGCTACAAGACGATCACTGATCTCACTGATGGTCTTTACCGGTAAAAAATTGATGGTCTGGGTATCTATGTCAATATGATTATCTATAAAAACAGATTGATAGGTCTCGCGAAAAGCAGATATGAAATTGGCCAAAGATTTACTCTCATTTAAAATAATGAGTTTATGTGTTGTCTTCATACCATTGTACTGTTCATAGGTTTTATACCCCAAAGCCATAAAGAGTAAGAAACCAAACGTAATAAAATACTTCATATTAAACATGTTCTGATACCCTTTGTAGGTGTATGAATGATATATTCTATCATATCTTATTGATAATAATATATAACGCTGCAAAAGTAATAAACAGTTTCATATCTTAACATATAATTCGGAGTAAAATCATCTTTTCTGCATTAAACTAGCTTTTTATTTAAAATTCTGATATAATTCCGAACTTTTTGCAAGAGAGTATCAAACTCCTTATTTGAATAGCGTCGTCTATTCCCTATTTTTCCACGAATTTTCCGTGTGACAGTTTGGTATCAGTTGCATTAACAGGGTTTAATAAAAACCGCTTGTAACTTTAGAACCGTTCTATCGCCAAGATTTTATCACCCCACAATACATTACTATAAAGATAACTATGAAATTTACAGATTTTAACTTAAAAGACACAATTATGGCTGCCGTTACCGAAGCCGGATTTACAGAACCAAGCCCAGTACAAAGAGATGCTATTCCTTTGGTTTTAGAGGGACACGATATGGTTGCACAGGCACAAACCGGTACAGGTAAAACAGCTGCCTTCGGTCTTCCTATCATGTCTATGATGAAAGGTGACGGTTCCGTTGAAGGACTTGTTATTGTCCCTACACGTGAACTTGCTATGCAGGTCTCCGATGAACTTTTCCGTTTTGGTAAACTCTCAGGACTTAAAACAGCAACTGTTTATGGTGGTACACCTTATGGTAAACAGATAGACCGTATTAAACAAGCATCTATTGTTGTCGCAACACCGGGTAGACTGCAAGATCTTCTTATGAGTGGAAAGATCAAGATCAATCCTAAGTTTGTTGTACTTGATGAAGCAGATGAAATGCTTGATATGGGTTTCCTGGATGAAATCAAAAATATTTTCACATTTCTTCCAAAAGAGCGTCAAACACTATTATTCTCTGCAACTATGCCAAATGCCATCAGAAAACTGGCAGAGCAGATCTTACATAATCCAAAAACCGTTTCAATAACAAAGTCTGAAAAGACCAATACAAAAATTACACAACTGTACTATGTGGTTCAAGAGAGAGAAAGAGATGACGCACTTGTAAGACTTATCGACTACAAGAACCCTGAAAAATGTATCATCTTCTGTCGTATGAAAAAAGAGGTCGATAGACTTGTGGCACACATGACAGCACAAGGATTTAAAGTTTCCGGTCTTCATGGTGACATGGAGCAGAAGCAGAGAGAAGTAACCATTAGAGCATTTAAATCTGGTGGTATTGATATCTTCATTGCAACAGATGTTGCGGCACGTGGTCTTGATGTAAATGATGTCACACACGTTTTCAACTACCACATTCCTTTTGACTCTGAGTCTTATGTACACCGTATTGGTCGTACCGGTCGTGCGGGGAAGACAGGTGAAGCGATTACTTTGGTAAGTCCAAATGAGCTTAGAACCATTAAACGTATTGAAAAAGATGTAGGAACAAAAATGACGACACAAGTCATCCCTACACGCATGGAAGTACAAAACAACCGTAATGATGAGCTCATTGCAAGGATTGCTGAGACAAAAGTGACAGACAAAGCCATTGACCTTGTGAAAACACTACAGCATGACCTTGACATCGTGAGCATTGCTCACTTGCTTGCATCTATGGTGCAGTCTGAGCTTTCAGTCAAAGGTAAAGATAACATTGGTCTTGGACTTGAAGAGATTGAACTGCTTATTGAACGTGCAATGCAAAACAGAGGAAACGGTGGCGGCGGACGTAACCGTGGTCGCAACAGCGGAAACAGACGCCGATCAGGCAGCGGTGACCGTAACAGACATGGTCGTAACGGCCGTTCAGGCGGTGGACGAAGCAGCCGTAACGGTGGTGGTGGAAGAAGGGATTAATCTCTTTCCTCCTCATATTCCCTCCCCTGTAGGGGCAAGGCATACCTTGCCCCTACAATCAATTCTTTTCTACCAATTCACATGTGATTCACTATTTTCCTCTATAATCATAGTTACATTAAGACTGAATAAACAACAATGTACAAAAAATGTACTCTATTTAAAGGATATTAATTATCCTTTAAAACTTATTATCGTATAATGATATCTACAAAAAATACAGGAGAAACAATGAAACTAACTAAATTTCTAGGACTATCAATTTTGGCATCAACGCTACTATTGGCAAATACAAATCTTGCTGACAAAGCAACAAAAGCAGGACTTAAAGCAATCCCTGCAGACAAGGCAGCATTGGAAAAACTAATCGATCCGAATAAAACAATCAGCCCGGAAAAAGTTGAATTGGGTAAAAAACTCTATTTTGAGCCAAGACTTTCAAAAAGCGGGATTATCTCTTGTAATACATGTCACAATCTTGGTATGGGTGGAGTCGATGGTGTTCCTGCTGCCGTAGGTCACAATTGGACAGCAAACCCACACCATTTAAACTCTCCAACCGTGTACAATGCTGTATTCTTTGCGGCACAGTTCTGGGATGGTAGAAGTCCAGACCTTGAAGATCAGGCACAGGGACCAATGCAGGCAGCACCAGAAATGGCAGCACCGCCTTCACTTGTTGAAGCAAGAGTCAATTCTATGCCTGCATATGTCGAAGAATTTAAAAAAGCGTATGGTAAAGATGTCAAAGTAGATTTTAAAACAATCACGGCAACCATCGGGATTTTTGAAAGAACATTGGTGACACCATCCAGATTTGATGATTTCCTGAATGGCAAAAAAGATGCCTTGACAGATGCTGAAAAAGAGGGTTTAAATACCTTTTTAGATAAAGGATGTGCAACCTGTCACACCGGTATTGCTTTGGGTGGTTCTATGCAGCCATTTGGCATTACTGCCAAATATAAGTTTGCTGATGTAGGAGACTTTAAGGGTGACAAGAACCATATGGTCAAAGCACCAACACTCAGAAATGTAACAGAGACAGCACCTTATTTCCATAATGGTGCTATCTGGAACCTGGCTGATGCAGTCAAAGAGATGGGACGTATTCAACTTGGTCTGGATATCTCAGATGCAGAAGCGGCGAAGATCGTTACCTTCTTTGGTGCACTTAACGGTAGAAAACCGGAGATCATATACCCACAACTTCCAATCAGTACAGACAAAACACCAAAACCGGATTTCAAATAGATCCAAAAACTCCCTTAAAAGGGAGTTTAGAATATTCTATGGATATCTCCATACACAATCACTTTATTTCTTCCCTCTTTTTTAGCAGAGTATAATGCTTCATCTGCATGTGCATAGACTTTTTTAGCATCTTCAAGTATGTATGTAGAAGCAAAATGAATACCTATAGAGACGGTTAAATAGTTACTGACATCACTGCTTTTATGTTCCAGATGTAAATTTTCTATATTTTTTTGTAGTTTTTGTGCACAGCTCAAAACACTTTTTTTATTCATATTCGTACAAATGAGTGCAAACTCTTCTCCCCCTATACGAAATGCCATATCATCAGGATTTGACAATGTCTCTTTCAATACCGTTGCAACGGATCGCAGTGCTTCATCACCGGCAATATGTCCATAGGTATCATTGTACTGTTTAAAATAATCAATATCTATCACCATAAGCGCAAGTATATTTTTCTCCCGTCTCTGTATAGTGAGTTTACTGTTCAATGCTTCTTCAAAATAACTTTTATTATAGAGTGCTGTCATGATATCTGTTAAGATCATTTTATCTTTTTTATAATTTTCCTCTTCAAGCATACGAATACGGTAAGAGACAAGAAAAGCCAATAAGAATGCCTCTATCAGTGTTCCAATGGCAACAGCATGTGAAGTCACATAGGTAAAAGGTATTATAGCGTTATAGAACATCAAGGCAACGATACTTGCCACAATATAAAAAGAGTGTGCCAAAAGAAAATATTCTATCAGCAATACACTCTTTTTATATAGACTGATCCCGACAAACATCATCACAACCAGGAGATAGATATAAATAAATGATGCCCATTCCATTGCTTTATAGTAATAAATAAAACTATAGAGATACATCCCTCCGAAAATAACAATAATACTATTAAGCAAATGGTTTTCCAGAGGATGATTTTCTTTAGTATTGAAAATTGTTTTGACAAACTGTACAAGGAAGATCGGTGCGATCAGTATTGTCGCATTCAGATAGAGGGACAACTGTCCATAAACATGAAAATAATGGGACAGCATACCATAGCTATAAGCAATAAATATACCGGAACTGACAAGATACAATGTATAATAAATATACTCTTCATGTCTCGATGCAACATATAATATACTGTAGTACCCTGCCAGCGTCAATAATATTGTGGTTAGAATAATAATGATCATATACTCGTGTATTAAATTTTCTTTTGCATGTTGATTGTCAAAAATTTTCAATTCAATGATCTGATAGGCAAGAAATTCCGATTTTACATAGACTGTTTTTTCTTCATAAGGCTTCAAGACTACCGAAAAAGAGGCTATGGCACCATCCATAAGATCCGTATTGATATTTTTACGGGGTTCATAACTGATATGCTCTAAAAGTGTCTTATTTGAATCAAAAGCATAAAAAGAAGTACATGAGGCATGATAGGCATAGGTATCATGAATATACAGTTTTTTAGCACTTTCAGTATCATTTTGTAAAATGATCTTAACCCAGGTCACATGTGCATTAATACCTAAGCTCAGTCTGTTCTTTCCTTCTTCAAACGTCTCTTTCTGAACATCTTCTATCGTCATATTTTGAGAGTGGTCTATGAAGTAGTTTATTTTAAAATCATCAAGATTGATACTGTCTGAAGTGATCTTCACTACTGTTTCAGCATGAAGCAATACAAAAGAAAATAAAAATACTAACCAGACTCTATATAAAATAACATCCTCCTTCATACTCTCTATTGGCTATTGAATCTGATCTTCTAAACGAAAGAAGCAGATGTAATAGTATAACATATAGTTTAAATTTATGAAAACTGAAAGATTCAATAAATTTTCGATATGATTGTAAAAAAGTAGGATTCTTTATGCATTTCCAATTCAGTGAAAACCCTGATAATAATTATTTCTTTTCCCAGTCACATCAGCCTTTTTTTGTACTGGCATTTATCAATGCCGTTATCCTGATGCTTATCTTTATGCTTTCATATAAGGGCGTGATCCATATTGCTATTGCCTCATCAAATTTTCATAGTTACGGACTTATCTATCTTCTTTTTACACCGGCATTTCTGGCATTTCTTTTTACCACTTTCCCACGTTTTGCTTCAACTCCGGTCATTGAGAAAAAAGAGTATATGCGCGTCTTTTCATTCTTTTATCTTGGTTCTACCCTCTTTATACTTGGTTCCATTGTAAGTCCCATATTTTCGGCATTAGGAATGCTGCTGCCATTCATAGGACATCTTTCAGGTATGTTAATACTAAAAAATATATATAGCACAACGACCATGGAGGACAAACATGATATCTTCTGGATCTATACCGCTATGAGGATTGGCGTACTGTCTCATTTACTCTTTATTATCGGTGAACTTTTTTATACACCGATTATCGGGATGGCTACCGAAATAGCTGTCTACCCCTACCTTTTTCTGCTCACTTTTTCTGTTGCACAGCGTATGGTACCTTTCTTTTCACACTCTATGGAAGGAAGGAACGATACACTGATGAAAGTTGTTTTTTCACTCCTGCTACTGCACGTTGTACTCGAAGGTATTTACACGAACAGTTCATTCGTCGTCGATATACTCATAGGTCTTTTCATCGGTAAAGAGATACTGAGGTGGAAATTCCAGTTCCCCAATCCAAACCCCCTGCTCTGGGTACTGCATACAGCACTTTACTGGATACCTGTAGCATTTATACTTGGAGGTCTGACAAATCTTGTTACACTGCTGACCGGTATCACATTTTTGGCACTGGATATCCATATGATCACCCTTGGATTCATCTTTACCATTCTCATCGGTTTTGGAACCCGTGTCACACTTGGACACTCCGGCAATATGATGCAGGCGGACAAATGGACAAAATACCTCTTTTATGCCACACAGGCTGTCGTCATATTACGTGTTTTTGTTTCACTGCTTGCAGCGTTTGGATGGAATTTTATGATCCTTTTTGATATCACAGCAACGGCATGGGTACTTCTGCTGCTCACTTGGGCTGTACGTTTTTTCCCTGTCTTGATAAATGGTAAAAAATTAACGCAGTAACACACCGATAATTCGCTATAATGCGAGATGATATGAATCAACAATTCAATGCAGGGAGACAGAAAATGTCGAGTCGTAAAACCATTAAGATCATATTCCTATTCTCTTTACTGACACAAGTTCTCTTTTCCGCCACAGAAGAGCAGGTGGACAGATATATCTCTGTCTCCTCTTCCGAAGAGCAGCTGATTGAACTGGAGAGTCAATTCTCCCAAATGCAACAGAGTATCAACAGCTTGAATAAAGAGGAGAACAGTGCATCCAATGAGTATGATATGCAGCTGCTTTCCATCCGTTTCAGGGAGTATCTGCAAAAAAACATTTCGGAAGATGAAATGGATGAAATATTGGCACAGTACAGATCTGTTGTACTGTTAAAATTCGTCTCTGTGCAAAATGACACGGAGTATGATGAGAAAGAGGCTGAAACCTACAGGAAAGCCCTTCAGTCAGAAGAAAATGCCAGCACAAGAATAGACCTTTCCGAAAAGATCTCAGAAAAACTCTATAACAAAGAAAATCTCGGCATCCTTTTTGACAATCTGATGAAACCATTATTGCAAAACGGTAAAGGCAGTCAGGAGATCTCTGATGAGAGGATGCAAAAAACCAAAGAGGCCTATATCAAAAGTAAAATCGAAGACGGGAAACTGGAAACGATCTATATGACAAGAGAATTCAGTATAGAGGAACTTGAAGCCCTGCTCGATGTCGTAAAAACAGCAGCGATAGAAAGAGAATCCAAAGCGGTTTTCGGAGCTACAGCCTATGCTTTGCAAGAGTTCTTTCTCTCTATGGCAAGCCGATATGATGTGAACAAACATAAAAAATAAATGAGTGCTATGAGCAGAAAAAAACCAAAACTACAACCGAACTTTACAGAAAAAGACTTCCTCCCCACAACCAGGGAAGAGATGGATGTCAGAGGTTGGGATCAGTGTGATGTCATCCTCGTGAGTGGAGATGCTTACATCGACTCTCCATTCATTGGTGTAGCTATGGTCGGACGGATGTTGGAAAAATTGGGATACAAAGTAGGCATGATAGGTCAACCAGATATCAACTCTGATGTAGACATCAAACGTTTGGGAGAGCCCCGTCTTTATTGGGGTGTGAGCGGTGGATCAGTGGACTCTATGGTTTCCAACTACACTGCCACTAAAAAATTCCGTAACTCTGATGACTATACTCCGGGAGGAAAAAACGACAAGCGACCGGACAGAGCTTTATCTGTCTATTGCAACCTTATACGCAGGTACTTTAAAAACACGGTACCATTAGTTTTAGGAGGCATAGAAGCTTCTCTAAGAAGAACCAGCCACTATGACTATTGGGCAAATAAACTTAAAAAACCTATACTCTTTGACTCCAAAGCTGATATACTCATCTACGGTATGGGTGAGATTGCTTTGGAACAGGTTACCAAAGCTTTGGAAGAAGGAAGAGACTACCGGGATATACGCGGTGTCTGTTACATCTCAAAAGAACCAAACTATGAGTATATACAGCTGCCCTCCCATGCAGAATGTGTAGAGACCAAAGAGAGATACATAGACCTTTTTGATGATTTCTATGACAACAATGACCCTATTTCAGCCAATGGACTCTGTCAGCCTGTAGATACCCGCTTCCTCATACAGAATCCTCCCTGTGACTACCTCAATGAAGATGAGATGGATGCCAACTCAAACCTTCCTTTTACCAGAGAGCTGCACCCCTACTATGCCAAGGAGGGGAAAGTCAAGTGTCTGGAAACCATCAAGTTTTCCATTATGACCCACCACGGATGCTGGGGAGAGTGTAACTTCTGTGCCATCGGAGTGCATCAGGGAAGAACCATTAGAACACGTTCTGAAAAGAATATCCTAAAGGAAGCAAAAGATTTCAACAGCTACAATGACTACAAAGGCATCATCTCAGATGTAGGCGGACCGACTGCAAATATGTACGGATATGAGTGTGGTAAAAAGCTGAAAAAAGGAACCTGTGATGACATTCGCTGTGTAGATGCAGACCGGCTTTGTAAAGTCATGCATGTCGATCATGGCAGAAATATCAACCTGCTAAAAAAAGTACGAGAAGTGGAAGGTGTACGTAAAGCTTTTGTGGCTTCAGGAGTACGCTATGACCTTATCACTGCTGACAAAAAACATGGCTACTCTTACCTCAAAGAGATGGTACAGCACCACATCTCCGGTCAGATGAAAGTAGCACCGGAACATACACAGCAGCATGTTCTTGAACTCATGGGTAAACCGGGAAAACAAACGCTTGTGGACTTTAAAAAACTCTATGACAAACTCAACCGTGACATGGGGAAAAAGCAGTTCCTGACCTACTATCTCATTGCTGCACACCCCGGTTGTACGGAAAAAGATATGCATGAGCTAAAAGACTTTACGACCAATGAGCTTAAAATGAACCCGGAACAGGCACAGGTCTTCACACCGACACCAAGTACCTACTCTGCGGTAATGTATTACACAGAGATGGATCCAAAAACACGCAAGAAGATATTTGTAGAGAAAGATACCAAAAGAAAAGAGAAACAAAAAGCCATTGTACAGGAGAAGAACTGTTTCACAAGCGGGTTTGCAAGTTAATGGTAAGAATTGAAATTCAATGCAGTGAGGCACTAAATGCCGAATCGTAATAAAATATATATTACTGACCTCGACCATACATTTTTAAGAACAGACCAGTCTGTCTCTGACTTCAGTACAAAAGTATGGAATGAAAAAGCCAAGAATTCCATTCTCTCTGTGGCCACTGCAAGATCTTTTCAAAAAACCCATGATTTTCTAGACAAACTGCATCTTCATGCACCTATGATACTTCTTGACGGTACCATGATCGTCGCACCGGATAAAACACTCATTGATGTGAAAACAGTTAACAAAGCTTTAGGAGATGCCATTATTGACGAAGGCTCAAAATTCGGCATTTACCCTTTTATCATTGCACTGAAAGACATGGACTTGAATGAAGCTTTTTTGTTTCCGACAACCTTAAATACCCATCAGCACGGTGTCCTTGAAAACTACAGAAATGACCCTCGTATGATGGAGTGCAAAAATATAAGAGCCATGGATATGAATCTGAAACTTGTCTACTTTGGAGCCTATGAACAACTTCAACCACTGACCCAACATTTGAAAAATACATTTGGCAATGAACTCGAATACAAACTCTCTCCGGAAAAGTATTCAGACGGTTGGTTTCTTACCATACTGCATCCTGAAGGAGACAAAGCCCATGCTTTACAGAAGGTTGTAGATCATATGAAAAGAGGCACTTCTGATGTGACGGTATTCGGTGATTCTGTCAATGACATAGGCATGTTCAAACTTGCAGGGACTTCCGTAGCCGTAGCAAATGCTTTGGATGAAGTGAAAGAGGTAGCAGACATTGTACTCCCCCACTCCAATGATGAAGACGGGGTAGCGAAGTATTTGGAGAAGATCTAAAATTTAAAAATTATTTAACAGGACTTGCACAGCCTATTCTGTTCTCTTTGGCAAGCTTTTTATAAATGCCTTTATCTCCCTTGCTGATGGCAACACCCATCTCCTCTTTTGCTGTCTCTTCTTCCCAGGTAATGTCACCATTTTTACATTCAGTCAAACCGATCTTCTGATAGAAGGCAATCACTTTATCATCAACATAAGGTGAAGGGTTGGCACCTTTAG
>JAMONL010000217.1 GCA_027065815.1 Sulfurovum sp. | reverse complement strand
AAATAGTATATTAAAAAAAGATGCTAGAGAATTTCACTCTTGCACCTTTATAACGTTAGTACTAAACTAAGATTATTTACCCATACCCTGACCACATTTTCCAGGTGCACATTTCATCGATTGAGATCTGTTCATTTTCATCATCATTTTCTTTTTCATGTTATTACCACGCATCATCTGCTTTTTGCCATGGTTCATCTTTTTGCTTTTGTTAGTAAGCAGAAAATACATTTGATCTTTGGTCAAGATCGCTTTTGTTGATTCTATACATTTTAGGTGTGTCATTGTTGCTGCGGCTTCAAGTAACGCAAGTTCAGCTACTTTATCTTTTAGTTTGTCAGCACTGATTCCTGCCTGGCTGGCTTTAACGATCTCTTTTCTCAATGCCATCACTTTCGGTTTTGCTTCCATAATGGCAGACATAGTTGTTTTTCTTACTTTTGCCAACTGAAACATTTGTTCTGCCGTCAAATTGAATGCAGGATCATTCATATAAGGCATGATCATTTTTGTCAAGTGAGGAAGTCCGTGCTTAATAAGAAATGGAGAGTTCATCTTCATTTTTTGTTTCATCATTTTCTTTTTCATGTTATTACCGCTCTTGCATTGTCCTTTTTGTGACATTTTACATTTACAGTTTCCCATATTCATACCGGTACCCTGACCTTTATTCATAATAAACATGCCTTTTTGTGGTCCATTGTTGACGGGTGTATTGTTAACTGCAGGTGCAGCGAGTAACATAGAAGCCGAAGCTATCATAAGTAATGTTATTTTTTTCAAAGTATATCCTTTAATAATGTATGTTGGTATCATTGTATCTTTCTATAGTAAATGATATTGTTAATGCTCAGGGATCAGGCAATTATCTGATTTAATTTGGAAATACTGCGTAATTGATCAAGTGCTTTCTCATCCAAAGTTTTTCTCTGGATCTTTGAAGCCATATGGACAAGATGGTCATAGGAATCAAATTGAATATTTTGTCTATGCAGTGCCATTGTACTTAAATGTTCAAACACCTCTTCATGACTGATATCCGGGTAATGTATCAGAAAGTTGTGAAGCATTGCTGTAAACAATGCTTCATCTTCTACAAGATCCTGTGAGAATGTATGCGAGACATCTTCATCGAGACCTCTTTTATGCAAGATAGAAGCAATATTGCCTGAAACAGAATTGATCTGTTTTTGACTGCTTGTATTTGAAGTATTGATTTCTATCGCTGATAGCGGATTGAATGCCAAGGCAGAAATTAAAAGGGTAACTTTTAAAAAGTTTTGATTTTCCATTGGTTCTCCTGTTGTTTAGCGTTGCCTATATCTTATACTAATAAGGTAAACAGCATTAGAAAAGTTGCCAGAATTCATCATGCTCAAGAGTAAAACGCTGCAGTCGTAATTCAAGACTTTCGTGGATCACCTGTGATTTAGACAAGAAGAAGAATACCCGTGGAGAATAGGGTTTGTGTTTGACCGCGAGAACATGCGTATATGTGTTTTGAAGTGAACTCTTTAACGAATGTATCTGTTCATCATGCGAAAAACAGCGGCTTAAATGTTGGTATACAATACAGATCTCAAGGTACGGTAAACGGTAAAAATAACTCACTTCATCTGCAAAAATATACTTATGGGGCTGTACTTTTTGACTGTAGTGTTTCTCCAAAGTAAGCAGATCAAAACACTTCTCCACCCTATTACACTTTAAAGCCATGCCATTATCCGGTGCGACAGCAACGATCTGGCTTTTACTTGAAAAGGTCAATGCCATGTTGAGCCAGAGGTAGCGGTCTTCAAGTGCTTTGGGGACTTCTTCATAAAAGAACTTGGCATTTTTCAAAAGTTTGAGGTTTTCCAGCTCAGTCACTTCACGTTTGTCCCGCATAATGACATCAAGCAAGGAGTGTTCCAGGTATTCATCAGTACCGACCATACGTTCAAAATAGTCTATATGTCTACCATCATTGTTCTCTTCGCCCTCACCTTTATGCATAAACCAGATCTGTGAAAGTGCTTTACCGTTGAGTGGACTTTCATCATTGTTGAATAAATAACGAAAAAGCTGGAATTTGCCAAAGTCCCCTACATCAGCTACATATCTGTCTTGCATCTATCAGTCTGTTACATCATGTACAACTTTTTTTGTACCCTGCCATGTCTCACTTGTCACTTTTTTTGTACCTTGCCATACCTCACCTGAAACATCTTTCGTGCCTTCCCAGGCTACTTTAGAATCCTGTTCAAGGGCATGGGGTGTTGCACATCCACTTAAAAAACCTAGTGCTGACAGAGCCAATAAAGTCATCATACTTCTCATATTTGAGCCTCCAATAAAATATGAAGCATTATAGCCAAAACCTGTTGACCCAATATTTACATTATTCAGATATGATAAATAAATTCAAGCAGTGAAGGATTCATAATGCAATATCGATACATAGGAAAGAGCGGTCTGCGCGTCTCTCCCATCTGTATGGGAACGATGACATTTGGCACACAGTGTAACAAAAAAGAAGCTTTCAGGATCATGGATAAAGCTTATGATCATGGTGTGAACTTTTACGATACTGCGGAACTCTACCCTGTACCGCCAGAAGCTGAACTGGCAGGTATCACGGAAGAGTGGGTCGGTGAATGGATGCAGACAAAAGAACGTGACTCCATCATTTTGGCGACCAAAGTTGCCGGTGCGGCAAGCGGTTGGTTCGTACCACCTATACGTCACGGATTAACCGCTATTGACAGGTTTCATATTGAACGGGCTGTTGAAGGATCTTTGAAAAAACTCAAAACCGATTACATTGACCTTTACCAGATGCACTGGCCAGATACAGTTGTTCCCATAGAAGAGTCACTTGAAGCCTTTGACAGACTGGTACAATCCGGAAAAGTACGTTATATAGGTACTTCAAATGATACTGCTTACGGAACATCCAAAGCACTTGTCACTTCAAAATATGAAAAGTACGCCCGCTTTGAATCCATTCAAAACAACTTTTCTTTACTGAACAGAAGATTTTTGGATGAACTGAGTGCTTTATGTAAAGAGGAGAATATGTCACTGCTGCCCTATTCCCCACTTGCAGGCGGGGTGCTATCGGGAAAATACAATCAGGCACTCTCTCCGGAACAGGCAAAAGGAAGATTTGCAGACTATTTGAATTCACCAAACACACGCCAAAGAGCTATGGCACAACGTTTCATGAATGACCGAACACTGCTTTCTACCCAAAAATACCTCAAGATCGCTGCTGACGCGGGATTGCATCCTGTCACCATGGCAACTGCATGGTCCAAACAGTTCGACTTTGTAGCTTCCACCATCATCGGTGCAACTTCCGCAGAGCAGCTTGATGCCACATTGGCAGCCATGGATCTAACACTTTCAAAAGAGGTCCTTCAGGCTTGCGACAGCGTACACGAAGAGATCTTGTATCCTATGGGGTAAATCAATATTTTTGTCGGGGTAAAGGTATCCCCGACCTACTCTATTTCTGTTTCTATGTCTGCTTCAACCTTGAGCGGTTTTGGTACGGCTTTTACAAGTATTTCAACATACACTTCTTTTGCTCCGCTCTCTTTGACTTTATCCAGTGCTTTGATGAGTTCTTCAAAGATCACTACTTCTGCATCCTCGGAAGAAGCACCTACTTTACAGTCAAAGTCCCAGTACATTGTTGCTTTTTCCGGTAAGTCTTTCTTTCTTTCTCTTTTTACATATTTTCGGATCTCATGTTTCACTGCTTCCAGTACACGGTCTTCATGTTTTTTTGGATCTGTGAGTTTAAATACTTTTTTCATTATTTTCTCCTTTGGTTGTTATTTTTATTTTGAGTTTGCGTATCTCTTTTATCGAGTTTGTCCAGCTTTTCCTGAATACGACTGCCTATCTGTGATGCAGAACTGTTAGATCTCTGTTTTCTGCTTTCAGGCTTTTGACCGTCTGTTTTTTTATTATCAGGTTTTTTGCTATCGGGTTTTTTACTATTGTTTGATTTAGGGTTGGATCGGTTTCGGTTACGTGAATTGCCACCATTTCTAGATCCCCCTGATCCGCGTTTCTGTCCACCGCCTCTACCATTTTGGATAGGTTCAGCCTGAATACTCGGATCCGGTGCAAACGCTTCTATATGTACTTTTTTAATTTTATTTTTAATGAATTTTTCAATATCAAAAAGAAGTTTATGTTCATCAATACAGACAAGAGAAATGGCTTCACCACTCTGTCCTGCACGACCTGTTCTACCGATACGGTGCACATAATCTTCAGGTACATTTGGGAGTTCATAGTTGACCACATGCGGAAGCTGATCTATGTCGATCCCTCTGGCAGCGATATCTGTGGCAACAAGTACACGGATCTCATTGGCTTTAAAAGAAGCCAGTGCTTTTGTTCTGGCTCCTTGAGATTTATTACCATGAATGGCCGCAGCTGAAATGCCTGCTTCTTCAAGTTGTTTGGTCAATTTATTTGCACCGTGTTTCGTACGGGTAAAGACCAGGACTTGTCTCCAGTCCTTTGTCTTGATAAGCTGTGAAAGCAACTCTCTTTTACGACTTTTGTCTACATAATGCACTACCTGGCTTACCTGCTCTGCCGTTGTATTTTCTCTGGCTACTTCAATAAGTACAGGATCTTTCAAAAGTCCTGAAGCAAGTTGTTTGATCTCTTTGGAAAAAGTAGCAGAAAAGAGTAAAGTTTGTCTCTGTTTAGGCATCATTTTCATGAGTTTTTTAATATCATGAATGAATCCCATGTCCAGCATTCTGTCTGCTTCATCAAGCACCAGTGTCTCTACTGCAGAAAAGTCTATCCCTTTCTGACCAGCAATATCAAGCAGTCTTCCCGGAGTTGCAATGACAATGTCTACCCCTCTTCTAAGGGTAGCCAGTTGCGGGTTGATCCCTACACCGCCGTAAATGACCGTTGACGAGTATTTCATATACTTCCCGTAAGTCTTGATGCTCTCTGCAACCTGTGCAGCCAATTCACGTGTAGGTGTCAGTACCAATACACGTATCTGTTTTTTGCCCATTTTGGGATGTGTTTCTGAAAGTCTCTCAAGTAAAGGCAGGGTAAAACCAGCCGTCTTTCCTGTACCTGTCTGTGCTGCTGCAAGTACGTCTTTTCCCTCTATAACAACAGGGATAGCCTGTTTCTGAATGGGTGTTGGGGTATCATAACCCTGATCTTTGATAGCTTTAAGTAGGGAGTCGTTGAGTCCCAGGTTTGTAAATGACATAAATATCCTAATGTATCTCTCTTGTTAGAGAGTATTTCCGAGCCTACCGTTATTGAATAAGGTCGGTCTTAGGCTGAGTTGTTTGTTTGATTTGCAGATCTTAAAAAAGATCAAAAAAGAAAGTCGTTGACCGATGTACGCTAAATTTCTGTGGCATTATAGCGTAATATTTGGTTATACTCACCAAAAACAAAAAGAAAGTCACAGTGAAAAGAAAACCTACTTCCTCTTTTGGCATTTTTCTCTTTATTTCTATCATTATAACTACGCTCTCATTTTTCCTCCTTCATCTCTACACAACAAGGGTCATTGCTTATCTTTCAGCGATCAATCTAAGTACTTTCATACTTTATTCCTATGATAAACTTATTTCAGTATATAGGGGACTGAGAGTTCCGGAAAATATTTTACATCTGTTGGAACTGTCCGGAGGCTCCCCTGCTGCACTTCTTTCACAACATCTTTTCAGACATAAAGTTTCCAAACTTTCATTTCAATGGATATTTTGGGGTATCATACTGCTTCAGGGGATGCTTTTTTTGTATTTCAAACCATTTTAACGGCAGATACAAAGCATAACTTGAACCTACA
>JAMONL010000216.1 GCA_027065815.1 Sulfurovum sp. | reverse complement strand
TTGAAAACTGCTTTATCGATGAAAAAGAGCTTATCATTTACCCGATCATGACACAAAAGATCATCATCGAAACTGTACGTGCCATCTATGAAAAAAACCCTTATGCCCTACTCTCTGTCTCAAGTCTGAAACTCAGATTACCATGGTCCAGTAAGAATTTCATTGAAGTTTCACTGCAACACCTGCTTGATGAAGGTTTACTGATCAAAGAGAACAACCTTTATAGAAGTTCTGACATTAAAAAGGATCTTTCAACTGTACTTGAAGAACGTATTTTGAAAAGACTGCAAGAAGAGGACATCGCACCCACAGCACCCTACAACATTTATGATGATCTGGACTTGGATAGAAAAACCGGTGATACTATTTTAAACGTGCTCTGTGCAAAAAAAGAGGTCATCCGACTTGCACACAACCTCTTTATCCACACGCTTAGTCTAAATAAGGTCATCGCTGAGATGAGAAATATCATGAAAGAGAATGAATTCCTTGATATTCAAAGTTTTAAAGAGAGATACCCGTTAAGCCGGAAATATCTCATCGCCTATCTGGACTATCTGGATAAGTTTTCAGATATAAAAAATGAAGGTGGGAAAAGGTCTATTATTCAATAGACTTTTGAACCTATCTGTTACTAATTAAAAATATCTGTCTCTTCATTTAAATAGATCCCGTCTAAACGTATCACTTTAACTTCATCACCCTCTTGACAACCAACACTTTTCGAACTGGTGATCAGCATGGCGTTACTCTCCTCAACCACGGTGATCATTCCAGAACCGTAACGATTGCCTCTTGTGGCGGTAAAGATACCAGACTGCAGAGTACCAAGTACCACATTAACACGTCCGGCTTTAGTTTTAAAATCCATACTGTTTTTAGCACATTCAATGTTGTGGTAGTATGCCGTATGTCCCTGTATTTTGCGTATAACAGGCATTGCAAAAAGATACAGACTCATCAATGTTGTCAATGGATTTCCAGGCAGACAGATGACAAAAGTTTCATCCATTCTTCCCAGCATCAAAGGACGACCCGGTTTGATGTTCACACCGTCAAAAAGAGATATCAAGCCATTGGCTTCAAATGCTCTTCCTACAAAATCTGCATCCCCCATAGAGATACCACCCGAAGTGATAATGATGTCATAAGATTTCAGGGAGGAGACAAAAGCAGTCGTCTCTTCAAGGTTATCCGGTATCACTTTGATATAAGAGGCTTCAAATCCTTTAGACTGCAGTGTAGAGATAATGGCATACGAATTACAGTTATAGATCTCATCTTCACTTGTATTTTCCCATGGCTCTTTCAATTCTGAGCCTGTTGAGACAACAGCAATTGAAAGTTTTTTAAAGACTTCAAGATTGATGATCCCCTGGGAAGCAAGGACTGCAATAGTACGAGACGTGATCTCTTCACCTTTGTGAAAGAGTACTGCACCCTCTTTGACCTCTTCACCTTTTAATCTGACCGCATAGCCCTGCGGTATATCATCCGGTAGTGTCACTTCATTATTTTCGAAAGAAACAACATTTTCAACAGGAACAACGCTGTCTGCATCACCAGGCACCTGTGCACCGGTCATGATCTTATAGCATTCCCCCTCCTTGAGTGTAGAAGCCTGTACATCTCCGGCATAAACAATTTCTTGGATCGTCAGTGTTTTTCCCGCATCAGCTGCTTTAACTGCAAAACCATCCATAGCCGAATTGTTAAAAGAGGGGAGATTCTTTTGACAAAGTATATCCTGGGAAAATACCCTGCCCAAGGCATGATCAATACCGACTATCTCAGTAAGAGACGTTTTTCTTGCATACTGAAAAGCCTGCGAAACCGCTTCATTAAAATTTACATAATTTTTTGCCATATCCTACCTTTTTTTTAAACCTACTTATAACGTGCAATATCTTTCGGTTCTTTTGCATTAAATTCATAATCAAGTATTTTCATCTTTGCAGAGTGTAGTAGAACACGTTTTGCCTGTGTACGACTTCCATACTGTTCATCTCCAACGATCGGGTGACCAATGTGTGCCAGGTGTACACGTATCTGATGTGTCCGTCCTGTAGTAATTTCTATATTTACTTTGGACTTTTTTCCCTGTAACTCTTCAGGTTTGACAATGGTATGTGCTTTTTTACCGCGTACCGGGTCTATCATAGAAAATGCTTTACCTTTTTTTATAGTAAAAATAGGTTCATCGATCTCGATCTTTTCATAAAGCACACCTTCGATCCATGCCACATAGTGTTTTTCAACTCGACGGTTTTTGAACTCTTTGATCGCTTTTTCTATGAACTCTCTGTTCTTTCCAAGCAGAAGAACACCCGAAGTGTCTCTGTCAAGTCTATGCAACAATTCTGCACCGTCAATGGCATCCTGTATATCATATGAATCCACTTGTGCCGGTTTGTTAATAGCGATAATATCTTCATCCTGATAGAGGATCTCTATATCTTCAGGGTACTCAATACGAAAAAACGTCTCAGTATTGATCTCCGCACGAGCGATCTTTACCTTTTTGTCTTCCACAAAAACCAAACCTTTGTCTATGAGCTCTTTGGCTTTTTTATTGGAGATACCTTTTTGTTCAGCCAATACTTTATATGCTTTATCTGTAGCCATTTATATTTCCTTATATTTTGCTATCCATTCATTAAATTTCTCTGTTAAAGGAAATTCAATGATCTTAATTTTACTGTTCTGTCCAGTTTTAAAAATTATATCAGATTTTGAAACTTTAAAACTTTTGGAGAGAAATTTCACTAATTCTTTGTTTGCTGCCCCTTCTACTGCGGGTGCTTTAATGCGTATCTTTATCGCATCTTCACCATACACTTCGCAAAACTCATTTTTGCTGGCTGCTGGCTGTGCTTTTATTCGTATGCTGACCTTGTCACCTTTGATCTCATAGAACATCTTTGATGCTCTCCAATATCGGTGAAATGTCGGACTGGTACTTAATACGTGTCGGCTTCAACACACCGTACTGGGATAATCTTCTTGAAAGATTTGAAACTTCCACAACAGCAATACCTTCTACTGCTTCAAAAATATCTTTTTGATTAAAATAGTGTTTTCCCGAAATGATCTTACATCCAAACTGTGCCGCTTCCGCCGCATTATGCCCGCCAATAGGCTCAAAGGCACCACCCAGTATGACAATGTCCGAAATGGCATAAATATTTACCAGTTCACCCAGAGCATCCACTAGCGTAATATCACTCTCAAAATTTTCATTCCGTGAATATCTGTGCCAAGAGCACTGTATCACTTTGGCAAAATCTTCGATCTCTCCGGCCACCAAATCAAAACGTTCAGGATGACGAGGTACCACTACAAGTTTTGCATTTGGATTCTCTTTTTTAAAATCAGCAAAAGCATCCAGTATCAACCCCTCTTCCCCTTTATGTGTGCTTGCTGCACAAAGTAGCAGTGCTTCAGGTTTTTTTAATACCTTGCTCACTTCAGGTAAGTGAGCAAGTTTGATATTTCCTGTCACCATCACATTTTTAGCCCCCAAAGACTCCAAACGTTCTTTGTCTTTCTCTGTTTGGGCATACACTTCATCGATATGTCTGAATATCTGTCTGTAAAGCCAGGAAATACGCTGATACTTGGGGAAAGATCTGTCGGACATCCTTGCATTGATCAAGAGTGTTTTTGCCCCTCTTTTCTGAGCCAAAGCAAAGAGCAGATACCAAAACTCTGCTTCCATGACCACTAAAGCCTTTTGTGGTTTCAGCCAAAAAAAGAGAAGCGATTCATAAGGCAGATATCTGCTCTCTTTGGTGTATTCGCTAATGGCTTTAAACCCTGTATTGGTAGTGGTGCTCATACGTAAAAGATCCTGTGGCAGTGCATCTACCAAAGGTTTAATAGCTTTTGCTTCACCAAAAGAGCAGGAATGGAACCAGATACCCTCTTTTTTTAACGGTCTGTTACCCCATAGAAAAAAACGTGCAGGAAGGGATTCTCTGTATTTTTTTTTAAAAGAAAAAAGGAGTAAAAAGGGAAAGGCTATCAGATAAATAAGAAAGGAGATAAAGCTATAGAGAAAAAAAAACAGATAATTCACTTTAACTCCATTTCGCAGGGTCGGTTGAAATCGACCCTACAGCCTACGCTTCCGCAGTCTCAGTTTCGATATAAAGAATTCTACCACAGTGAGGACAGTTACATATTTCGTCTGCTCTGATCACTTCTGAATAAGTCTTATCATTCAATTTCATATAACAACCGTAACATGCCTGCTTTTTGACTGGTACTACCGCTGTATTCCCAGCCCAGATACGGATCTTTTCATAAAATGAAAGTACTTTCTGCTCAATATTTCTGCTAAGTTCTTCTCTCTGTATAAAAAGGTCACCTTTGCTTTTTTCGATCTCTGCTTTTTCAACAGACACTTCACTATTGATCTCTGAAAGTTCTGCAGTCAACAGATTCACTTTTGACTCTGCATCAGTAAGCAATTCTTTTTTTGTTTCATTGATACCCTGAAGTCTTTCTATCTCTTCATTGGCAAAAGTCATTTTCTCTTTCGCGATATCTTCTTCCAAAGAAAGTGCTTTCATCTCTTTTTCTGTAGAAATCTCTTTAGATTTTTTCACATTTAAAGCCAATTGCTCAGTTAAAAGGGTCAGTTGTTCGTCAAAACTTTTTACTTTACTTTCATTCTCAGTAATAGCACCTGTCAATGCATCCAATTCAGCCTGTGCCGCATCGATCTTTTTCTGTACTTTCGCAACTTTTTTGTCAGCTGCTTCCAGTTGTGGGTTATAGCTGTCAATCGCTTTATCAATTTTTGAAAGCTCTATGAGCTCTTTTAAATGTTTGTTCAATCTCTATCCTTTAGGGGTTTGCAGTGCTGCGTTAAGTGTTTCAGCCGTCTCTTTTAGAGTGTTTCCATATGAAACGGGTTTTTAGAATTCGCAATTATAGCCAAAATAGGTAAAACTTTCAATTCTTCAAGTAAAATCTCGGCAAAAAAGCGCTCAGATTCATAGTGTCCTATGTCCACCATCATCAAATCTTCACTCATTGCCTTCATCGCATCATGATATTTGATATCACCCGTTAAAAAACAGTCTGCTTCCACTTCATCCATCAAGGAAGCCCCTGCTCCAGTGGTCAATGCAATGGAATGGATCACCTCTTTTTTACCAATGACTTTCAAGGTTGGAAGATTCAGTTTTTCTTTTAGAAGATTTAAAAGTTCTTTATATTTCCACTCTCCTTTGGCTGTACACAAAAAAGGTTCTTCTGCATCCAATTTTAACCCCAAGATCTTTTCAAATACATATTTATTAAGATGTGTCTGATCAAAGTTGGTATGCATTGCAATGAGTGACTGCTTTTTGAGTATCATCTTTTCAATGAGGTTGGAAGGGTATTTTGCAAAATCAAGTTGGGTGAGACTTCCAAAAATAAGGGGATGGTGTACAATGAAAAGTGTACCTTCTTTTGTAGATTCGATCATCTCTTCGTCAATGTCTAAAGAGACAACAACATCTGAAACTTCTCTTGTCATATCACCAACGATCAAGCCTGAATTATCCCATTTTTCCTGCAATTCAAAGGGACTGATCTTGTCCAGAAAATCATATACTTCTTGTAGTTTCATTTTTAACCTTTCATTGTCGTTCACGACAATCATCCATTAATCACGCAAAGCGTGCCTTGTCGTGGCGAACGCCCTTGAAAGCGAAGCGATTCGAGAGCCACGACGCTTTTTTGCTTCGTTTTTTCTAAAAAAATGAAGAGAGAAACAAGTTCACAATTTGGATTATAAATAAGTCTTTCCAACTTTTATAAAAAATATCATTTTGCAAGAACAATGAACAATGAAAGGGCTTATCCTTTCACTCGAGCATTACGCTCCTCTTCCTGAGCCTTATAAAGTTGCGCACAACCAATAGAAAGCTCTCTAACCTTCAAAATATAGTTCTGTCTCTGCGCCTGAGAGATCGCCTTACGTGCATCAAGTACGTTAAAAGCA
>JAMONL010000215.1 GCA_027065815.1 Sulfurovum sp. | reverse complement strand
CTCTTCTGTACGTATCGGAGGAGTACCTCTTGATCTTCCAAATGACTGGATCAATAATATGATCGCATTTTGTGACAAAGTGGATCATGAGGTTGAACATACCTATAATGCCTTGCTTCAGGAAAATCGTATCTGGAAAATGCGTTTGGAAGATGTAGGGGTCATCTCTGCAGAAGAAGCACTTTCATGGGGCTGTACAGGGCCTATGCTTAGAGGTTCAAATGTGAAATGGGATATCAGAAAAGAGGAGCCGTATGAACTATATGGTGAATTGGATTTTGATATTCCAGTTTCAGACAGATGTGACTCTTACGGACGTTTCAGACTCTATATGGAAGAGATGAAGCAGTCAACAAGAATTCTCAGACAACTTGTTCCTATGTATAAAAACTCAGAACCTCAGTTGATGGCGCATGCGCCTCAGTATATCTCTGCACCGAAAGAAGAGATCATGACACAGAACTATGCACTTATGCAGCACTTTGTACTGGTCACGCAGGGGATGAGACCGCCAAAAGGTGAAGTATACGTGCCGACTGAGTCTCCAAAAGGTGAACTCGGTTTCTACATCAAATCAGAAGGTGAGCCATATGCTTACCGTTTGAAGTGTAGAGCACCAAGTTTCTTCCATACAGGACTGTTACAGGAAATTCTTGTAGGTACATATATAGCAGACGTCGTTACGATCATTGGTTCTACCAACATCGTATTCGGTGAAGTTGACAGATAGGAGCGACGATGAAAAGATATGATTTAAGACACTTAAAAGATGATTTTTATGACAGAATGGTCGAGCTTATCGATAAAGGTATCAAGGTTGGAGAAGTAGGAATTTTCCTTTTTGAGGTAGGAGATTTTTCTTCCATCCAAAAATCTGCTGATGTGATCCGTGCGACAGGGCATGACTTGATGAATTCACTGAAGTTCAATGAAGTAGATTGGACTGTTGTCGTGAAAAAAGTAGATGAGGCCACCCAAAAAGAACGTGCCGAAAAGATTAAAGCTGCGCGTATTGAAGCTGAAAAGAAAGCTGAAGAAGAGAGAATAGCAGCAGAAGAGAAGGCTGAAGCGGACAGGATCGCGGCAGAAGCAAAAGCAAAAGAAGAGGCTGAAAAAGCTGCGGCGGAAGCGAAAGCCAAAGAAGAAGCAGAAAAGGCTGAAGCAGAGGCAAAAGCAAAAGAGGAAGCAGCAGCGAAAGCGCAAGCTGAAAAAGAAGCAGCAGCCAAAGCAAAAGAAGAGGCAGCGGCAAAAGCAAAATCAGAGCAGGAAGCCAAAGTAAAAGCAGAGGCAGAAGCTAAAACAAAGGCCGAAGCAGCAGAAAAAGCAAAACCTGCTCCGGCCAGAAAGGCAGCGGCGGCTAAAAAAGCAGCAACAGCGAAAAAAGCACCTGCAGCTAAAAAAACACCAGCCAGAAAACCGGCTGCAAGTAAAACAACAAAGCCAAAGGCTAAATAATGTCAGGAATCGTATTCTCTACTTGGAGGGATGAATTTATCGATAATCGCGGTAAACCATCCCTAGAGTGGGGTGAATCCGGGTTTAAACTGCCAGAAACATACTATGGGGACACAAACTCCAAAGCATTTATAGGCTGGGATGGTGTTGCCATCTTTGACGAAAATATAGATGCAGTTGAGTTGGCATCACAATATGCTGCTCAGTATCAGGAGTATTCCGAAGCCTGTGGCCGTTGTGCACCGGGCAGATGGGGCGGCAGAATCCTGTATGATTTACTCGACAAAATAGCACGTGGGGAAGGTACACATGATGATGTGGCACATTTAAAAGAGATCTCAAAAACCATGATGACCACTTCTAAATGTGAGATCGGTAAAACGGTGCCTAAACCTATTTTGGATCTCATGGAGCATTATAAAGATCAGTTCAATACCTGTATTGATGCACAGGTACCGTCCAAGCATTATAATGGTGATACCTCTTATATTGCAAAAGTAACTGCACCGTGTACGGATATGTGTCCTGCACATGTGGATATACCTGCCTATATTGAGGGTGTAAGAGATATGGTTTTTACTGATTCTCTTGCAGCGACAAGACAGACCATGCCGTTGGCACACACCTGTGGACGTGTCTGTCCTCATCCATGCGAAGATGCATGTAGACGTGCCAATCTGGATACGCCGATCTCTATTATGGAGTTGAAGCGCCTGGGTGCGGATTATGAAACAGATCATGAACTTCCATGGTTGCATCCTGTAGAACCAAAACCATTAAGAAACGACGGTAAAAAAGTCGCCATCATCGGTGCAGGTCCTGCAGGATTGACAGCGGCATACTATCTGGCGCTGGAAGGTATCAAGGTAGATATTTTTGAAGAGCTGCCTGTTAACGGCGGTGAAGTAGCTGTGGGTGTACCGGAATATCGTATGCCTATTGGGAAATATCAGAAAGATATTGACCTGGTGCTTGAACTGGAAGCCGTAAGTATTACCAATAACCACAGAGTAGATGCAGCACGTCTGAAAGAACTCGATGAAGAGTATGATGCGGTAATGTTGGGATTTGGTGCAAGACTTTCCAAGAAAGTACGCGCAGCAAATGAAAATGTGAACATGGGCGGATATTGGGGTGCGATCGATATGCTTGACAAAGTGAATCTTTGGCATAAATATGACATTGGTGCACCCGCATCCAACGAATTGAAAGACAAAGTTGTTGTCTGCGTCGGTGGTGGATTTACCTCTATGGACGTGGTAAGATGTTCTATTCGTGAAGGTGCCAAGAAAGTGATCATGCTTTACCGTCGTGATGAAAAGACGATCATTCGTAACACGACCTATGAAGAGTATCATGAAGCAGTGGAAGAGGGTGTTGAATTTATCTTCCACTCTGCGATCGAAGAAATTTTTGATGATGGTGAAAATATTACCAAGCTTAAAGTCAACCGTTTTGAGCTTGTTCCTGATCCAAACGGTGGAAGAGCACAGCTGGTGAAGATCGAGGGTGGAGATTTTGAAATTGAGTGTGACTATCTGATCCCCGCGGTTTCACAGGCGTTGGATACACAACTGCTTCCGGATGAATGGAATCTTGAAATGACATCATGGAACTCTATTCTTACCAATGGTAAAGACTTTATGACTTCACGTCCGGGGCTCTTTGCAGCAGGTGACTGTGAGTACGGACCAATGACTATTGTCAATGCAGTAGGTCAGGCAAGAAGAGCCGCTTCTGTGATAAGCCGTTATATTTATGACGGCAAATGTACACTGCTGGATGATGAGATCATGGAAGACCATTTGAACAGACTCAGAGTGTATGACAAAAAAGAGAAGATCACTGGATGGATGCCTGGTTTGCCGCGTGCTGAGAGTGAAAAACTTGGAATAGAAGAGCGTAAAACGAACAACAAAGAGGTCAACCTCGGATTTACCGGTGAAGAAGCGATCTCTGAAGCGGAAAGATGTATGCGTTGTTACTATATTTCTATGGTGGCGGTGTAATATGAGTGTACATAATTCAATCAATAAAGGGAAAGCGATCACTGTTACCATTGATGGTAAAGTATGCGAAAGTACCTTTGGAAAGACCATATTAGAGATCGCCAGAGAGAATGAGATCTATGTGCCGACCATGTGTTACCTCACAAAGGTGCAGCCTATCGCTTCATGCCGTATGTGTATTGTGGAAGTGGAAGGCGTGGAAGGGATGATCCTCTCTTGTCAAGAGAAAGCAACTGACGGTGCTGTCATCAACACGAATAACGATGAGATCTATACGGAACGCCAAAATATTATGAAGCTTTACAATGTCAACCATCCGCTTGAGTGTGGTGTATGTGATAAGAGTGGCGAATGTGATCTTCAGAATAAAACCATGGAGTTCGATCTTGAGGAGCAGGGATTTACTGCCCGAGATCAACACCGGCCGGTAGAGAACTGGGGACATGTCTCATATGATCCTGCACTTTGTATCATGTGTGAGAAGTGTGTCAGGGTTTCTATGGAAATTACCGGGGATGAAGCACTCAAAGTCAAGTTCGGAGGTTACGGTTCAACGATCGTCAATACCAAAATAGAAAAGAACTATGCTTCTCTGGGTGAAGCAGCAGCAGTATGCCCCGTAGGTGCATTGGTCAGTACAGATTTTAAATATACAGCGAATGCCTGGGAATTGACAAAGATCCCATCTGCCTGCCCTCACTGTGGCGGCGGATGTGATATGGCATATGAAGTGAAGAATGGGAAAATTTACCGTGTAAGCAATACTTTTGAATTTTCCAATCTCTGCGGTGCCGGAAGATACGGCTTTGATTATGGCAATGAAAATGTAAACAAAGACAAAGAAGCTTTTGCAAAGGCTGTAGAAGCGTTCAAAAAAGCAGATACGGTTATTTTTGCAAGTCAAACTTCCAATGAAGAAGCATTGATACTGCAAAAGCTTAAAGAAAAACTGGGCTTCAAACTGGTCTCCCATGAAGCGAAAGCCTATCAGTCATTTATGAAGGCTTACGGTGAGATCACGGGTAAGAACCTGAATAACGGTACTTTGAAAAAACTTTCTGAATCCAGAGCGGTCATTATCATGGGAACAAAGATAAACAATGATTCCCCAACGGTCAAATACCATATCAATATGGCAAGTAAATGGCATCAGGCACGTGTAGCCTATATGCATCCGATCGAAGACCCTGAAATACAAAATATAGTGACACAGTTCATTAAATATGAAGCAGGATCTGAAGAGGGAGCTGCGGCACTTTTGACAGATACACTGCTTAAAGAGGTTGAATTGCCTAAAACGATTAGAGATTTCATGAATGATCTCGATATCGGTAATTTGAGTGCAGAAAGTAACATAGGTGAAGAAGAACTTGAAGCATTGAAGAAGTCGCTGATCAAAAAGAGCGGCTTCTCTTTGGTGGTAGGTTCTGACCTTTATATGCATCCGAGAGCAGAGCAGATCGCAAAACTGGTTGCTTTGCTTGAAGAATATGCGGGATTCAATGTGATCTGTGTACCGCCGGCAGGTAATGCGATGGGTATCTCCCTGATCTGTGATCTTGATGAGACAGCAGAAGGGCGTACAGTAGGTTACAATGCTGCTGCTGATTTCACGCTTTCTGCATTAGGAGGCGGTGATCTTGATATGCCGGCTATGAATCAGCAGGAGGGTACCTTGACCACTGTTGATAAGCGTGTCGTACCTATGAATGTCGCGCTTGAGTATGGCGGGTATGTTTTAAATGACATTGCCAATGCATTGGGCTTGAATGCAGAGTATACGATCAACTATACAAAAGCGTTACCGGAAAAGTCTGGATTCTCGGCAATTGAATTTGATGACCTTCCCAACTATTTTGATGCGGTAGGGAATGAGAACAGAGGGTATCTGTTAAAGAGTCAGAAAGTTGCAGTAAAAAGAAATCTTGAGGAAGTGGAAGAGATAGAAGGTTTTGATGGTGCAGTGCTATACAACTGCAATCCTATAGAGCAATTTTCTCCTTTTACCGCTAAGTCAACGCTCTTAAAAGATGAAGCAGTTCTTTTAGGTTCTCAGCAGTTCGCTGCAGCAACCAAATTAAAAGATGGAGAAATGATCACGTTTACTTTAGACAGTGTAAAGTTCGATCGTGTGTTTAAGATTGATACAACTATGAAAGGAACCATAGCAGTTAACCCTACATTTGACAGGGAATTAAGTACGGCTTTGTTATCCTCTTATAGATTCAGCAGGTTAGATTTTGAAAGGTTGGGAAATTAATATGAGCATAGTCAATATTAAAATTGATGGCAAAGAATTTGCAGTTAAAGAGGGTGAATATATCCTTAATGCAGCACGTGCCAATGATGTTTTTATACCGGCAATTTGTTACTTGACAAGATGTTCGCCAACATTGGCGTGTCGTCTCTGTCTTGTGGAAGCTGACGGAAAACAGGTATATGCATGTAATGCAAAAGTAAAAGAGGGGATGGAGATCACAGTGGATACTCCCAATATCCTTGAAGAACGTCGTGCGATCATGGAAGTTTATGATGTCAACCACCCGCTTCAGTGTGGTGTATGTGATAAAAGTGGGGAGTGTGAACTTCAGAACTATACACTCGAGATCGGTGTGGATT
>JAMONL010000214.1 GCA_027065815.1 Sulfurovum sp. | reverse complement strand
AAGTATTATGGATGAAGATGATGCCTTCTTTGACAAAGCGATCGAAGGCCTGGTACTCTTTGCCTTTAACCAGGGAGAAGTATGTACCTGTCCATCACGCGCACTCATTCATGAAAGCATCTATGAACCCTTCATGAAACGTGTTCTAGAGCGTGTGGCAGCCATTAAAATGGGAGATCCGCTGGATGCAAATACCATGATGGGGGCACAAGCCTCACAAGACCAGTATGAGAAGATATTGAATTACATCTCTATCGGACAGGAAGAGGGTGCGGAACTTCTGATCGGCGGAGAAAAATTTGAAAACCCGAGTCATCAGGACGGCTTCTACATCAAACCGACCATTTTCAAAGGTGACAATAAAATGAGGATCTTCCAGGAAGAGATCTTCGGACCGGTACTCTCGGTCACTACATTTAAAGATATTGATGAAGCACTTGAAATAGCGAACGATACACTTTATGGTCTTGGTGCAGGTGTCTGGACAAGAAATGTCCATGAGATGCAAAAACTGACCCGTGGTATTGAAGCGGGCCGTGTATGGGCGAACTGCTATCATGCCTACCCGGCACATGCATCATTTGGCGGATACAAACTTTCAGGTATCGGAAGAGAAACGCACATGATGATGTTGAACAACTATAGACATACTAAAAATGTATTGACATCATTCAGTGAAAGTGCCTTGGGATTCTTTTAGACCAGGCAGCAAAGTCTCCAGGTGATATAATACCTGAGACCACTATATACAAAAGGAAGAACATGAGTACAAAACGTGTTGAATCAACGCAAAAAGCCAATGAGCTCATAGACAGACTGAGGGAAAAGCATGGAACAGAACTGATGTTCCATCAAAGTGGAGGCTGCTGTGACGGCTCTGCGCCTATGTGTTTTGAAGTAGGTGATTTTATGGTAGGCAGCCGTGATGTGAAAGTGGGAGAGATACACGGCTGTGAATTCTTCATGGCTCCCGAGCAGTTTGAATATATGAAAAACACGCATATGACCATCGATGTCGTGGAGGGGAGAGGATCCAGTTTTTCTATTGAGATCCCCCTTGGACTCAGATTTATCACTATTTCCAGACTTTTCACTACAGAAGAGTTTGAAAATCTTGAAGAGATAGAGGTAGAGTAATACCTCTTCTTTTCTCACTCCTCAATCTTCCCTTCATAAAACTTGCGTAACCATCTGTCCACAGGGTTGATCATTCTATAGATGACCGGTACGACCAAAAGAGTCAGAAACATCGAACTTAACAAACCGCCGATGATCGAGATCGCCATGGGTGCATTGGTTTCAGAACCCAGTCCTGTTCCCAATGCCAGTGGCAGCATCGCAAAGATCATTGCAATAGTGGTCATAAGGATAGGTCGGAGTCTTTTTTCTCCTGCTTCAAGGAGTGCTTCATCGGCATTTTTTCCTTTCTCCATTGCTTCATTGGCAAAATCCACCAGCAGTACAGCATTTTTCCCAACCATTCCCATAAGCAGCATAAAACCGATCATGACGAAAAGAGAAAACTGTAACCCACTCATATAAAGTGCCAGCATCACTCCGATAATACTCAGTGGCAAGGCAACCATAATAATGACCGGCTGTATCAAAGATTCATAAAGGATCGCCAAAATAATGAACATGAGAATAACTGACAAGCCCAGTGCAGCAGCAAAGGCTTTACCCGTTTTTTCCATCTCTTCGGCAAAGCCTGTAAATCTGTAACTCACACCTTTCGGCAGCAGTTTATCGATCCCTTTCCGGGTATATGCGACCGCTCCTCCCAGGTCAAGACCAAAGAGATCAGAAAATACAGTCACCTGCCTTTGTCTGTCAAAGTGGTTAATGGTCGCCAGTGCATTACTTTTGCTGAAGGTCACCAAACCGTCTAAATAAACCAGTTTATTATTCCGTGTACGAAGCTGTATCTTTTTAATGTCCTCAATAGAGACCCTGTTCTTATCACCAAAGCGCAGGGTTATATTGTACTGCTTTCCCTTCTCTTCAAAATAGGAGATCTCCAGATCACTTGAAAATGCCGTAGCGATCGCCTGTGAGATCTGTGAAGCAGAAATACCCAGCCTGTTGGCATTGTTCCTGTTAATGTTGATATCTATTTGCGGTTTTCCTGCATCCAGGTTGGTATCGATATCGACAAAACCTTTTTTCTTGGCAAGATAATCTGTCAAATTTTTTGCTGCGATCTTCAGGTCATCAAAAGAGTCTGACTTCAATACGATCTGATACGGTACCGAGACCCCTGCCCCTTTGATGTTAGGTATAGCAGCAGCGGTAATAAAGAGATCTTTCTGGTACGGTACCAATTCATCCCTGAAGTTTTGGATGATTTGCTCCTGATTGATTTTCCGCTTACTTCTATCTGTCAGTTTAACATAGATCACTGATTTATGTTTCTCCTGTGCCGCGTTATATCCTACATTCAGTGTGGTATAGAGCACATCCTTGTTCTTGCGTACCAGATTTTCAATCACTTTTGATTTTTTGATCATCTCTTCAAGAGAAACAGAAGCATCTGCTTTAATGTGTATTTCGAACTCTGCTTTATCTTCTTTAGGAATGAAATCCATACCAATTTTCGGAAAAAGGCTTAAAGAAGCAAAGAAGAGCAGAAAAACACCTATGAGCGTAATGATCTTAAATCGTAGCACTGTTTTTAAAATACCTTCGTATATCTTCTCCATCATTTGAAAGAACGGCTCTGTCATCGAGTAGAACCTACTCTCATCTTTTTTCAACACTCTTGCTGAAAGACTCGGAATGAAACTTAAAGCCACAGTATAGGAGATGATCACTGCAAAACCGACTGTCATGGCAAAAGATTCAAAGAACTTTCCCACGATCCCTGACATGAAAGAGACCGGTATAAACACCGCCAAGAGCATTGCAGAGATCGCCATAATGGTAAATGCCATCTCTTTGGTTCCTTCCACAGCAGCTTCAAATTTACCCATGCCTGCTTCCATCTTTTTGTAAATATTTTCAATGACAACAATGGCATCATCTATGATGATACCAATGGCCAGGGTCAAGCCTATCAGTGTCATTTTATTCAGATCAAAGCCCATATAATCCATCAGAGCAAATGTACCATAGATAGAGGCAGGGATGGACAGAGCCGAAACAAAGGTAATGGTCATGTTACGCAGGAACAGAAATATGATGATCACTGCCAAAAATGAACCATAGATCAAGTCAAATTTCACATGTTCCAAAGAAGCGATGATAAAAGGAGAGGTATCATTCAGTGCTTTGACTTCAAATCTGTCTCCTGCCAACGCTTTCAGTGCCGGGAGTGTCTCTTTCACCCGCTGCACGATCTCAATAGTATTGGTACCCGATATTTTCTGAACTTCAAGCATAACACCTTCAACACCGTTATAGGAAGCATAACTCTTTGCATCAGACATGGTATCTTCGATTCTTGCAATATCTTTGAGTTTAATATTGTCTTTGATCTGAATATTGCCCAACTCTTCCACTGTCAAAGCATCAGCTCTGGTCTTCAAGGTGAACTCTTTCGTGCTGGAGATAAGTTTACCTCCGCCGATCTTGACATTCTCAGAGGCAATGATATGGTTCAGTTCTGTCACAGTAATTCCGAATTTATTCAACATCTTCGGATCGGGATAGATTTTGATCTCTCTGTCTTTATATCCGATGATATTGATGGCACCGACCCCATTGATCTTCTGTAGTGCCGGTTTTACTTTTTCATCAGCAAAAAGCATAAGATTCTTAATGCTGTCATTTTTTGCTGTTACAAAAATATTGATAACCGACGCACCGCCGATATCCAGCTTGGAGACCAGCGGCATTTTGGCATCTTTGGGCAAAATTACGGCAGCGACCTTGTCTCTTACATCATTGGTCGCTTCATTGATATCTCTCTCCAGAAAGAACTGCACCATAATGACAGAGGCACCTTCGGAAGAGGTAGAAATGATTTTGTCCACCCCGCCGATACGTGAAATAGCCTCTTCGATCTTATCCGTCACCTGAGACTCAATGGTACTGGCTTCAGCGCCCGGGTAGATCGTTTTGACCGTCACCATAGGGAAGTCGATATTTGGGAAAAGGGCTGACGGCATGGATTTGAAACTCATCCATCCAAAGATCACCAGTGTCAACACATACATCAATGTGGTGATAGGTCTGTTTATTGCTAATTTATACATGGGTTTTACTTTGTTTCAGGTATCTCAATATACCCTTCTCCGAACAAACCGACAATAAAGTCTTTGGCCAATACTTCTGCTTTGATCTTTCTGTTCCCACTGTCTGCATAAGGGTAGATCTTTGAGATCTTTCCACTATACTTCTGATCGTCCCCGTCAAGCTGATAATGAAAAATTTGACCTTTTTTGATGATCTTCCAGTACTTTTGATCAAAAGAGAGGATGATCTTCCGTTCATGTTTACTCTGTATTTTAAAAACAGTACGGATCATTGCCCCGGAGACCACATCTCCTTCTTCTATGCTTTTATCAATAATGATCCCGTCAAAAGGTGCTCTCAGTATGGTTTTGTCAAGCAACGCCTGCTGGTAGATCACCTGAGCTTTGGCATTTTCATACTTGAAAGCATAGCTGTCGAATTTGGAAGCATCCAGCAGTTTTTTTACTTTCAACTGACGTTCATAATCTTTTTTGGCATACTTTAATGCGGTTGTTGCAATATTCAGCGCCGCTTTAAGATCATGATTCTGCAACTCGGCAAGTATCTCCCCTTTTTTCACGACTGAAGCGATATCAACCAATACTTTGTTCACAGTTCCTGAACTTGTGAATGCCAGATTGGCGCTCTTTCCGGCTTCCACAGTAAATGTTGCATAGACCTCTTTTGCCTGGGTAATACCCCCGATCAACAGCAGCATCCCCAATAGTATCTTTTTAAAACTTGACATTTTCTACCTCTCTGTTCTGAATTTCTCTTCGTATCATCGTATAAACTCCTGAGGATCTTTCCCTGCATAATAGTAATAGATCGATTTCTTCACTTCATAATCGTAAATGGTCTCTTTGTAACGTGCATACGCCAGTGTTCTTTGTGCCAATGCATCCAAGAAAGTAATATTGTCTACAAGTCCTACCTCAAATTTCTGACGAATAACCTCATAAGTACTCTTGGCTGCTTTGAGTGCAGCTTTAGAACTTTTAAGTTTTGCACGACTGGTACGCAGGCTTTTCCCTGCTAACCGGTAGTTCATCTGTTGCTCTTTTTTGGCATGTTCTATTTGAGAGAGTAGTGCCAGTTTCTGATATTTTACCGCTTCACTCTCTTTTGCCATCTTACCATTGTCAAATAGTCTCATATTCACTTGAAGTGTCAATATATTTTGACGATCTATCAAAAATTCATCTCCACTAAACCCTGGTGCAGATACAAAATCATCATAATGCGTGGTATAGTACGTATCAGAAAGATTAACTTGTGGCTTATAACCTGCATCCAATGCATTCGCATTCTCTCCTACAGCATTGGCCTTTGCCTGTAACATTTTAATATTTTCAAATGTTTCAAAATGTATGCCTTTTGGCTCCGCAAAATAGTTTCTGTGCAACTGTTTTGCGCTAAGTCCGGAAATCAACTTTAAATTCTCTTCTGCTGTCTCTAAAGAGAGTTTGGTATTTTCTATCGTAAAGTTATTGTTCTCATAAACAGAGACCAACTTATCAATATCTTCCTGAGTAGAGAGCCCTGCACCACGAAATTTTTTAACACGCGAGATCTGTGCTTTTAACTCTTCTGCACGTTTCTCTAAAGCCTTGAGTGTGGCTTTAATCGTCTGTATTCCATAATAGTGTCGTACAATTTCCAGTGTAATACTCTTCTCAAATGCTGCTTTTTCAAAAAGTGAAGCTTCATGCTCAAACCCTTTACTGCGTAAGATCGCATCTTTGCGTCCTCCATCATAAAGGTCTACTGAGACAACAGCATAGAGATTCCCTTCCTGTCCAGGACTTACCACATAATTTGGTGTCTGCAGATTATAGTCGGCACCGACATCCACCGTAGGCCAGTAGGCACTTTTCGCAGCTTCTACCTGCTCTTCACTGGCTTTGATATTAAT
>JAMONL010000213.1 GCA_027065815.1 Sulfurovum sp. | reverse complement strand
CACCGACATATTCTATCACTTTTTCATGATCACAGTGATCTTCCATTGCAATAAAAGTAGCATGTGTGATGTTGAATGCCATCGCAAGTAACAATAATACCTGTATGAATTTCAATTTCATCCTCTGCCTTTATGTAATGATGGACATTCTATCATAATTTATGTTAATCATTCAATTAAAGATGATCGAATGCACTAAAATAAATAGTGAAACAAAGCAGACAAGTGCTATAGAGCATTTATAAATACAGTCTGAACTCTGTGCCGACACCAGGTTTTGAGTCAAGTTCTATTTTGATACCATACTCATCACAAATACTTTTTACAATATTCAGCCCTACCCCGAAACCGCCGGAATAGTCTGTGCCTCTTTTAAACTTTTTAAAGATATCTTTTTGCTTCTTGGGATCGATCCCTATCCCCTCATCTTTAATGGTCAGAATTCTGTTTTTCAGCGAGATCTCAATATGTGAGCGGGGAGATGAGTATTTAATGGCATTCCCTATGATATTTCCAAACAGCAGTGTTATCCTTGATTCCGGGATCACACAGGTTGTTTTCTCCAGATCAACATCAAATTCGATGCGCTTTATCTCGGCCAGCGGTTTATAATACTCAACACTTTTTTGTAATACTTCATCAATATTCAATACTTCTGATACTTCCTCTTTTTTATTGAAATTCAAATAGGTCAAAGAGCGGTAAATGTCATAAAGCTGCCGGGTACTGATGGAAATATTATTCATTGTCTTTGGGGTACACTCTCCCCGCTTCAATGCCTGGTCCGTTGCCATGGTCAAAGAGGAGATGGGCGTATTGAGCTCATGCGTAATATCGTTAATAAAACGTTCTATCTGAAATACTCTCTCTCTGATAGGTTTCATAAAAAATCTTGAAAGCATCCATGCCACCAGAGAGATAAAGATAAATACAGCAATAAGCACATTCATTACACTCTTTTTCAACTGAACTAACTGTGTAGAAAGCATTTTAGACTGCACTACGACATATTTAATATTCAAATGTTCTCTTGGTGCATCAGAGATGAGAATAGTGTATCCGTCTTTTTCAAAATAGCCTGGTTCAAGCTTTATTGAAGGATCGACCAAGGTACCCTCTACCACTTTATTATCCATATCTATCAATGCCAGTTTAATGTTCTTGGGTACATACACTTCACGTAGTTCACTGCCGCTCATCTGTGAAATAATGATCTCTCCGGCTTTCACATCGGCAAGGTGTTCAAGTTTATAATAGGTTTCATTTTCCAAAGCACTTTTTTGCGCTGCATAATACCAGTACCCTACCAATGAAATAAATAAAAAGGAGGAGATAATATAAAGACCCAAAAAAGAGTAAAATGATCTTTTCTCCAGATCGGTCATCGCTGATCTACTCATATCTGTACCCTGCTCCTCTTTGTGTGCTGATCTTATCTGCACCGATCAACTCCCTTAATTTTCGTATGTAGGAACGCAACGTGGCATCACTCGGCATGGCATCAAACTCCCAGATGTTCTGTACCAGCTCTTCCTGGGAAACAAGCCTGTGCGGATGTGCCAGAAAATACTCAAGTATCTCTACCTCTTTAGGTTTTAGCGTATATTCCATACCATCATTCTTCACGATACGTCTACTGGGATAATAGATCACATCATCACTCAATTTCTCCGGTTTATCCTGCTCTATATGAAAGAGCAGTTTACTCTTCTCTATCCGTAGTTTCAACTCTTCAAGGTCAAACGGCTTTTTGATGTAATCATGGGCACCGGCATCAAAACTGCTTTTCATATGATTTGTATCTTCATAAGCGGTAATGATAATAGCCGGTGTCGTGTCGTTAAAGCTTCGCAGTTCTTCTATGAGTTCCACTCCGGATCTGCCGGGTACATTAATGTCGAAAATAAAAAGATCATACCCACCCTCATCTATGAATTCCTGAGCTTCTTTAGAATCAAAAGCCCTATCCGTCTCATAAAACTCTTGCAAGTAGTCTGTAATAATATCTCCCAGTACCGGATCATCTTCCATCAGTAGTATTTTCATATTTTTTCTCCTAGTTTCACGTATCGTATATTCTACTATAATTTTCATGCGCACATAAGCTGATTGATCATATTTTAACATTACGTTAAATCAAATAAATATGTTATGCCATTTTTTGATATTATTCTGAATATAAAAAGATTTATGTTATACTTACATATTACAAGAGATAAAAATTAAAGTTTGAGTGAGTAGGTTTCAATGAAGGGGACAATCAATAATACTTCAGTTACATTCAAAGAGCGGATAGCCTATGATAAACTGAGTTTTTTCTATATTTCTTTACCTGTTCTACTCATAGGACATATGTTAGGTGCATTACTTTTATGTGCAATGCAAATACTTGTTGTAGACCTCTACTCTATCGGTATCTGGCTACTGTTGAATGTCATTATGTTCGTTTACCGCTTTTATCACTATAACCTGTTTAAAAAAGAAAGTGAAACGAACAAACTCAAAAATGCCGATCTCTGGCTTGACCGTTACTATACAAATGTATTAATAAGCGGAATCATATGGGGGAGCAGTGCCTTTCTGCTATTCCCGGAATCAGACCTTATCAATCAAATGATCCTGCTTCTTTTCCTCTTTACCATCGGATTCTCTTCATTGGGTGTATTGGCAACCAAAAGCGATCTGCTTTTAACCTATGTTCTCGTCATGTATGGGCCTATTTTATGGCGCCTATTTTTTATAGAAGGAGACATTTACCTCAATATGGCTTATGCAGTCATGGCACTGGTACTGCTTATGATAATCGTGGCCAATTATTATGGAAAGGTCATTACCAGTTCACTGAATGACCGACAGCATTTTACAGACATGAAAGCATCCCATGAGAAACTGAAAGAACGGTTTTTCTCCTTATTCGAACGTGCTCCTGTGGGAATATATTATTTCAATAAAGCATTGGAACTTCAAGATGTCAACAAGGAATTCGCAGAGATGAATCAGGTGGGGAACAAAGAAGATCTAAGGGGTATTTCTCTTTACCATGCCATTAATAACAGCCAGATCATTCAAGCACATAAAAATGTTTTTAACAAAGGAACTGGAAATTATCGCGGTCCGCTAAAAGCACTTTTAAACAATGATAAAGATATTTATGTCGATCTTTCAACTATGCCTATGCTTAACAGTGACGGTGATGTAGCCGGAGGGATCACCATCGTCAATGATATTACCACGGAGATCACTGCCCGTGATACAATGATGCGAAACGCCTACTATGATATGCTTACCGATATACCGAACCGTACACTGCTTATGGATACACTGAAAAAGGTGATCGAAGATAAACAGACCGATGACACGTATGCGGCATTGCTCTTTTTCGATATTGACCATTTTAAAAAGATCAACACAAGTTTTGGTCATGATATAGGAGATAAAGTACTTAAAAAGGTCACACAGAGAATCAAAACATCTATAGGAAATTCTGAAATGTTTGCACGTATGTCTGGTGACAAATTCGTCATTCTGATCCCTCGTATCGGGAAAAAGAAAGAAGATGCCGAAGCATTCACTTCAAAGTATATTGAAACTATCAATAAAAGTTTTACTGCACCACTTAAGGTTGCAGGCAAAGAGTATCATTTAAGTTTTTCCATTGGTGCAGTGCTGTTCACCAACAGTAATGCCAGTGCATTCGATCTTCTGAAACGTTCCGAAACAGCTATGTATGAAGCAAAAAAAGCCGGACGAGGCAGTACCGAATTCTACGAAAACAGTATGAGTATTCAGGCCAAAGAGTTATTACTGCTTGAAAACGATATTCACAAAGCAATCAAAAATGATGAATTTGAAATGTATTATCAGCCTCAAATGAATGTAGAGAGCAATGAGATCATTGGTGCAGAGGCACTGATACGCTGGCATCATCCTCAAAAAGGTCTGCTCATGCCTAATAAATTCATTCCTCTGTCTGAAGAGAGCGGGATCATTGTGAAACTTGAAGAGTGGATCTTTGACAGGATCATGCAAGACACCAAAAAGATGATCACCCATATGGGTAGTTTCAATTTGGATCATATTGCTATCAACATCAGTACTATCCACTTTCTGGAACCACATTTTGTTGAAAAACTGATGCTTCTTGTTAACAAACACCAGGTAGAGCCTGAATGGTTCGAACTTGAGATCACAGAGAGCGGTATCATGCGTAATATTGATGATGCGGTCAGTAAAATCAAAGAATTGAAGAACTTTGGTTTTACTTTTTCCATTGATGATTTTGGAACAGGTTACTCCTCTTTATCCCATCTGAAAGAACTACCTGTGGATGTCATTAAAATTGACCAGTCTTTCATACGTGATATGAATGAAAATGATGAACTGATCATTGAAGCTGTCGTCAGTATAGGACAGAAGTTCAATTTGAAAGTGCTAGCAGAGGGTGTGGAAAGCAATGAAATATTAACATACCTGAAAGAGATCAACTGTAACAGCTATCAGGGTTATTATGCACATACTGCGATAGCATTAGGAGAGTTCGAAGCATTGTTGGAACCAGCCTCCTAAACTTTAAATCTTCCCTTTTTCTCATTATTCACAATTTTAAATTTCGTAACCTCAAAGAGTTTCCTATGACGGACACTGAAGAGAAAGACATGGCTGCCGCAGCAATGACCGGTGAGAGTAAAATACCAAAGGTAGGATAAAGTACCCCTGCCGCAACCGGTACACCTATTGAGTTATAGATAAAGGCAAAGAAAAGATTCTGCCGTATATTTTTCATAGTCCCTCGACTTAATTTGATCGCTCGTACTATCCCTGTAAGATCACCTTTGACAAGCGTGACACCTGCACTTTCCATTGCCACATCCGTACCTGTTCCCATGGCAACGCCCACATGTGCTTTTGCCAAAGCCGGTGCATCATTCACACCGTCACCTGCCATAGCGACCACTTTGCCTTCTTTCTGCAATGCCTCCACAACATTGGATTTATCTTCAGGTGATACTTCTGCCAATACTCTGTCAATATTCAGTTTTTTGGCCACTGCCTGGGCAGTGGTTTTGTTGTCACCTGTAAGCATAACTACCGTAATACCTTGTGTATGCAACTCTTCTATGGCTTGGGCTGTTGTCTCCTTTATAGGATCCATCACACCCACAATACCTGCTATTTTACCCCCTAAAGCAACAAGCATAACGGTCTGCCCCTCTTCTCTGTATGTTTCAGAAACATCAGCAAGATCACCCAGGGCTATATCCAACTCTTCAAGGAGTTTTCTGTTTCCTATGACTACCCGCACACCATCTACCAAACCTGTTACACCTTTTCCAGTCACAGAGTTGAAATCTTCTGTTTTATACAAAGGAAGGTCTCTCTCTTTCGCACCTTCCACAATGGCTTCCGCCAAAGGGTGTTCACTGGATCGTTCCAATGTAGCGACAAGACTCAAAAACCGATCTTTATCCACACCTTCTTCTACTTTTATCGTCACCAGTTTTGGTTTCCCTTCTGTGAGTGTACCAGTTTTATCTACCACCAGAGTATCAACCTTTTCCATGAGCTCAAGTGCTTCGGCATTTTTAATGAGCACACCGTGGGAAGCACCTTTTCCGGTTCCCACCATAATAGAAACCGGTGTAGCCAGTCCCAATGCACAGGGACAGGCTATGATGAGTACCGCAACAGCAGAAACCACAGCATATGCCAAACGGGGTTCAGGTCCCCAGACATACCAGCCTATGAATGCAAATATGGCTATGAGTACGACAATAGGAACAAAATAACCCGACACTACATCTGCCAATTTTTGAATCGGCGCACGTGAGCGCTGCGCATTGGCAACCATCTCTACAATTTGGGAAAGCAAAGTATCTGCCCCAACCTTTTCTGCTTTGATAAGCAGTGAACCTGTGGCATTCACCGTTGCGCCAATGACCTTGTCACCCTCTTTTTTGGCAATAGCAATGGATTCACCCGTGACCATCGATTCATCAATATTACTCTCACCTTCACTTACCACACCATCTACAGGTATTTTATCTCCCGGACGGATACGCAGTATGTCTCCCACTTGGACATGTTCCAGAGGTATATCCTCTTCTGTACCATCTTCTCGGACAATCCGTGCGATGTTTGGAGCTAGACCCAAAAGGGTCTGTATAGCTGTGTTGGTCTGTGAACGGGCACGAAGTTCAAGAACCTGTCCCAGGAGTACCAATGCAACGATCACCGCTGCCGCTTCAAAATAGACATGCACCAGATCACCTTCCAGTTGCATTTTAGGCGGGAAGATATGAGGGAAGAGTAAGGCGACCATACTGTAAAGCCAGGCAGCCCCTACTCCCAATGCGATCAGTGTGAACATATTTAAATTCCAGGTCTTTACCGAGTTCACACCACGAACAAAGAACGGCCAACCACCCCAAAGTACCACCGGTGTTGCCAAAGCAAACTGTATCCACTGTACCATTGACATGGAGAGCCAGGAAGGCAGAAGTGCAGGCGAAAGGTCTGCGACCATTGCCAAAATGAATACAGGTAAAGCAAGGATCGCACTGATCTTAAAACGGCGCGTCATATCATCCAGCTCCTCTGTATCTTCTTCACCGACCTGTGCTACCACAGGTTCCAATGCCATGCCGCATTTAGGACAGGTTCCCGGACCTTTCTGCCGGATCTCTGGGTGCATCGGACAAGTATAGATGGCACTTGCATCTGCTTTTGATTCATTGACATTCCCATGATCATTGGAGTGATGAGTATGTTCATGCACTTCTTTAAACAGTGGTTCACAACTTGGACATGTTTCTTCTTCTGATTCATTCATAATAGATCCTTTATCATTTATACTATTATGAAAGCGTGTATATTTTGTGCAGATTAAAATAAAAAAGGTTTACAGCCATTTTTTAGATCTCATTTCCATCTTGTTAACCTTTACTTATTATAATTATCACATCAAAATATATTTAGGAGAAATAAAATGAAAAACATTATGTTAGGTTCATTACTGTCTTTGGCAACGATCGTTGCTCTTTCTGGTTCACTTTATGCCAATGAGGCTGGAAAAGCTGTTGACACTACGGCGAAAAGTGTTGGTGGTGTTGTAGGTGGTACAGTAGGTGCCGGAGCCGGTGCTGCCGTTGGTGCAGTAAAAGGTACAGGTACAGGTATTGAAGAAGGTGTCAAAGTAGGACATGAAGTCATACCAGTAGTAGGTGATGTAGTGGGTGGTGCTGTCGGTGCTGCAGCCGGTGCCGTTGAAGGTACGGTCAAAGGTTTAGAAAAAGGTGCAGTAAAAGGATCTAAAGAAGGTGTTAAAGTAGGTTCTGAAGTAGTCAGTGGAAACGATAAGAAAAAATAAAATATTTTCTCTTCCTTACCCCTTATTTAAAGAAGACAGCCTGACCCCAGGCTCTCTTCAGGATAAGATTAGCAGATCTTTCTGCTGAATCTCCGGATACATAAAGTGCACATCACTTAAAATATACTATTGAGTAGATTCTTTTTCAATCACAAACGAAATATATTTTTGTTCACTCTTTTTCGGTGTAGTATGAATAAAAGCAAATGTCTCAATAATCTTTAAACCTTCTGGAAGTTCTCTCTTCATTGTTTCCTCATCATACGGTATTACATCCAAACCCGCACATTTTATATCACCATCCATTGCAAAAGTACTGATAACGGCAAAACCATTTTCAGCTAAGCTGTTTTTGACTATCTGAAAATATTGTTCTCTCTGCTTTTTTTGTAACAAGAAATGAAATACAGCACGGTCATGCCATAAAGCAAAAAGATGATCGGAAGTAAAATTCAGAATATCACTGCATATGTATTTGACTTGTCTACTCTGAGCAACCACTCTTTTTTGAACAATATCCAAACATATCTTCGATACATCGAGCAAAGTAATATCCTCATAACCCTTTTCCAGTAAAGCATCCAGCAAAAAGGATGCACCACACCCTGCATCAATAATAGCATCACTCTGTCTTGTATATTTTTCTATAAGTGCAAGAGAATGATGTGGTGTCTCCTGATGCCATAAAACTTGAGTATAGTCCACAGTTTTGAAAATATTGTCCCAGTGTTTTTCTCTTCGTTGGGAAGAAAGATCTATGATTTGTGTATTGTCTGCCATGTCTATCTCCTTATTCATCCTCTACTTTACTCACTACAGCCAAACATATAAATTTAACTTCATTATCAATTATTTTTTTCATGTTTACTTAATTATCCTTGACAATTAATTTTAATTATCATATTATAGTTAAACTATTTAGCTAATTAACTAAATAGTTTATTTTACCATGATAAGGGAAAACATGAAAAAATTAATCACAATCTCACTATTCGCAGCATTGGCAATGATGCCACTCCTTGCAGGACATCCTGCTTCAGATAAACTCATTGCACAGGCAATAAAAGAATCAGGAGAGATCTCAGCAAAAAAGCTGAAAAGCATACTTGACAAAGAAGAGAGTGTCATCATCCTAGATGTAAGAGAAGCTGAGCAAAGAGCTGAAGGGCAGATCTATGCAGATGATTATTTTGCGATTACCCGTGGAAACCTGGAGTTTAAAGTTCTCAATAAGATCAAAAACAAAGATGCTCTGATAGTCACTTACTGTCGTGGAGGAAGTCGTGGGGCACTAGCTGCGCAAACCCTCAGAAAACTGGGATACAAAAATGCTGTCAACCTTAAAGGCGGACTTAAGGGGTGGGCTAAAGAAGGATACCCTATAGATACAGGTCTAGGTGTTACAAAACTCTCAGGAGAATAAGGATTACTTTCTTACATTACTTTGATCTTGTATTGTCGAATTGATACGCCATACCAGCTTCAAAATTTTCTACAAGTTCAGAGAAACAGGAAGCGATCTCTTTCATGGTTTCTATATTGGGTTCAATATAGATTTTGTTACTACGCTTGGTCATAGTGATGACCTGTGCATCTTTGAGCTCTTTTAAATGTCTGGAGATCGTAGGAAGTGCAAAGTCAAAATGTTCTGCAATGCTTGTGACACATGTTGCCTGTGCGATCACATCATCTTTGGGTTGACTTTCATCGATGGAACAGGCGTACCCGCCTGTAAAAATGTTTTTAAATATCTTAAATCTGGTTTCATTCCCAAGTGCTTTGAAGATTTTGATCTTCTGATCCATATCCAACATAATAACCTACTTTATAAATGATTGAGCGATTATAGCATAGACATATCTATATTTAGTTAGTGGGGTAATAATTTATTTGATGGAATATTTTTGGAGAAGACAGCCTGGGTTCAGGCTGTCTTGAGGAGGAGATTACGGGAAAAAATTATTTACCGGTATTACATTTACCCTGGGCTTTCATATTTTTCATGTCACCTGCTGAGGCACCGGCTTCTGTTTGAAGTTTGTTGGCATGTTCCAATTCAAGTTCTGCTTTTGTTGGTTTTTTTGCCTCTTTCTTCATTGTAGATTTCATCTTTCCACTCTGGTCTGCATTACATTTACCGGCAGCTTTCATTTTAGACATGTCACCTGCGAAACTGTCAGGGCCTGTTGCTGTTTTATTTGCATGTTCCAACTCTTGAGCCGCTTTTTCACCATCTGCATACGCAAAACCCATTCCTAAACCCAATGCAACAACCGCTGCCAATACTACTTTTTTCATTTTTAATCCTTTGTTATGGGTTGATACCCAGTAAATTTTCAGAGTCTTTACTCTCTGTACATCCGCATTATAATCATATAACGTGCAAGTAATGTGTAGTTGGAATGCACATTACATACACATAAAATAATTATGATTCATCCGTACATATACTATATATAAGGATAAAACATGATAAGAAGAGAATTTATTACAATCAGTTCTGCAGCAGCACTCTGGGTACTGACAGGATGCGGTGGAGGTGGAGGCGAAAGCGACACGTCCGGTGGAGGTGGTTCCGGTACACTCACTCCAAAAGCAAAGGCACTTCCCATACCGGAAGCTATTTCAGGCTCCGGCAGCCGTACAAAACAGTACGATCTGACCATCAGATCATCCTCCCACGACTTCTTTAATGAAGCTGATACTTCCACCTATGCCGTGAATGGAACCTTCCTGGGACCTACACTCTTTCTACGCAATGGCGATGATGTTTCCATCAACTATACCAATACCCTAGATGAAAAAATAAGTATGCATGGTCACGGTATGCATCTTCCCGCAGATATGGATGGTTCGGCCCATCAGGAGTTCCAGCCCGGGGATACATGGTCGGCTAACTATACCGTGAAACAAAAAGCCTGCACAAACTGGTACCATCCCCATACCCTGCATAAAACAGCGGAACAAGTTTACAAGGGCATTGCCGGTATGATCATCATTGAAGACAGTGAAAGTGATGCTCTTGATCTTCCCAACCGTTACGGAAAAGATGACATTCCACTGGTATTGCAGGACAGAAAATTCGATACCAACGGGCAGATCGTCTACAACCCTAGCCAGCAGGAGATCATGCGCGGGTATATAGGAGATACATTCATTGCAAACGGAGCCATAGAACCTACCTTCGATGCAGAAGCCAAAGAGATACGCTTCCGTATACTTAATGGATCCAATTCTACCGTTTACGAACTGGGATTCTCTGACGGTAGAGCTTTCAAGCAGATCGCAACAGACAATGCCTTTCTTGAATCACCGGTCTCTATGAGCAGACTGACACTCTCTCCTGCTGAAAGAGCAGAGATCATTGTTGATCTTAGCGGTGACCTGAATCAAAGTCTGACACTCGATGAATTCAAGAACAACAAAACATTCCTAAAGATTAATGTATCCAAAAGTCCTGCTGCGACCACCTCTGTACCTAATGTTCTGACTACCCTGGATATTCCGGGATCAGCCAGTATAGCACGTTCCTTCAGCCTTGAAGGAAGTATGGGCAATTTCACGATCAACGGTAAGGCTATGGATATCAATGTGATCAACGAAACCTTGACTCTGGGTGTCCTTGAAGAGTGGACCGTCACAAACACGATGAATATCGACCATAACTTTCACATCCATGGCACACACTTCAGACTTGTCAAACGAAATGGAAGCAACAGTATTGCAGCCAATGAAAAAGGATACAAAGACACCGTTTATATCCCTGCGGGAGAAGAGGTTACCTTCCAGGTGAAGATGACAGACTATGCCGATACCATCGTACCGTACATGTATCACTGCCACTTTCTCGAACATGAAGACAATGGTATGATGGGACAATTTACGGTTTCATAACCCAAAACAAATACCGGGAGGAACAGTACTCCAAAAAAATACGGAAGTAAATAATTCTACTGAATTTGCGGGCATTGTATGCCCGTATACAAAAATATACCCTTTCTTAGATCCCAATATTATTGATTGAATTTACTCTTTTATATGCACATTCCATACACACTTTAGCAGTACTATACAACTATTAAATACCAAAGGATAAAAGATGGTTTATACAGTGACTACTTCAACTGATATTGAAACGGTTAAACAGGAACTTGAAGCCAAAGCAAAAGAAGTTGGTTTTGGTCTACTGAACACCTATGCCTTTAAACGAATATTGGAAGAGAAAGGTTACCCTATAGAAAAAGACATTACTGTTTTTGAACTGTGTAACCCGCCAGGGGCACAACAGGCACTGACTTATTTATCTGAGATCTCAGTTTATCTTCCCTGCAGAATATCAGTCTATGAAGACAAAGGAGTAACCACACTCGCAACCATTGGTATTGAAGATATCGTCAATAACTTTGATACAGATGCACGCTTTCAATCTTACATGACCATACTTTTTGAAAACTTGAAACAAGTCATGTATAGCTGGGACAATTAATATAATAAAAGGATAAGATATGATGAATGGATTTGGTATGGGATTTGGTGGATGGCTCATTCCACTTGTAGTTATAGGAGTGTTTTTCTATTGGCTTAAAGACAACAATAAAAAACCGGAGAGATCAGGAGCACAGGATATACTTGACAAACGCTATGCAAATGGAGGCATAGAAAAAGAAGAGTATGAAGAGAAATCAAGACATTTAAGAGAACAGGCAAAAGTATAAAACAGATGTAGTCAAAAAGGGAAGCAATGAAAAGAAGAACATTTATAAAGGGTGTGGCTGTAAGTTCTGTCATGGGACTGACCGCCATTGATCTACAGGCAAGATCGGTACAGAAACATAAACGAAGTGACGGGGTACTCAAAGGCAAAGAGTTTTTCCTTGACATTGACTATACAAGCGTTAATCTTACAGGAAGATCTGCAGTGGCCACTACTATCAACGGCCAGCTTCCCGGACCGACACTTGTTTGGCAGGAGGGAGATACCATTACACTGCATGTCACCAATCATCTTAAAAAATCTTCTTCCATCCACTGGCACGGCATTATCCTACCTGCCCCTATGGATGGCGTACCGGGCATCAGTTACAAAGGAATCCCTCCGGGAAAGACCTTTACCTACCGCTTCAAAGTACAACAGCACGGCACTTACTGGTATCACAGTCATTCAGGCTTTCAGGAGCAGACAGGCATGTACGGAAGCATCATCATCAAAGCAAAAAAGAAAGAACCCTTCAGAGTTGACAGAGATTATGTCGTACTGCTTTCGGACTGGAGTGACGAAAAGCCGAGTGCCATCTACAGGAAACTCAAACTCTCCAGTGACTACTACAACTTTAACCAGCGTACAGTAGGTGATTTTTTCTCTGAAATTAAAAATAAAGGTTTAGGCAAGGCCTTTTCTGACAGAAAAATGTGGAACAGCATGCGTATGAGTGACCGTGACCTTTCTGATGTGACAGGCTATACCTACACTTATTTAATGAATGGGAAAAATCCTGCCACTCAATTCAAAGCACTCTTCAAAAAAGGAGAAAAGATCCGTCTTCGTTTTATTAACGGTGCCGCCATGTCTTTTTTTGATGTGCGTATTCCCGGTCTGAAAATGACTGTGGTGGCCGCAGACGGAAACCACATTAAACCGGTCTCTGTCGATGAGTTTCGTATTGGTGTGGCTGAAACCTATGATGTAATCGTACAGCCTAAAAGCAACAAAGCTTACGCCATCTTTGCCCAAAGTATTGAGCGTTCCGGTTATGCACTCGGATCCTTGACACCCGCATCGACTCTTCTTGCAAAAGCGCCAAGAATGGACAAACCCCAGCCTTTAAGCATGGCGGACATGGGTATGGATATGAAAAAAATGAAAAAAAATTCTATGAAAGGTATGAAAATGCCTATGAAAAAATACCGCTGGTCTGCCATGGAAGCACAAAAGTACCCCATCACCAAACTGCCGATGGCAAAAGGGGTGCAAAGTACTATGATGGCGATGGATCCGAAATACAGATTGGAAGACCCCGGTGTCGGACTGAGAAAGAACGGACGCAGAGTTCTCACTTATGCAGACTTGAAGAACCGCTACTCTACACGTAGAGACAAAAAACCGGACAGAGAGATCATCCTGCATCTTACAGGTAACATGGAGCGTTATATGTGGTCCATCAACGGGATCAAATATGCCGATGCAAAGCCCTTACAGTTTCACTATGGAGAACGTCTGCGTATTACTTTCATCAATGATACAATGATGAACCACCCTATGCACCTGCACGGTATGTGGAGTGACCTGGAAACAGGCGATGACAACCATTTGGTCCGTAAACATACCATCATCGTTCAACCGGGAAGCAAGATCAGCTACCGTGTTACTGTAGATGCCAAAGGCGGCTGGGCCTACCACTGTCACCTGCTCTACCATATGGCAGGGATGTTCAGAAAAGTTGTTGTGGCATAAAGGAGACAGAAAAATGAAAAAATTATTATTAAGTTTGGCAAGCGCTATGGCTTTAGGTCAAACAGTATATGCTGCCGGTGCAGATGATCCACTGAGAACCATGCTCATTATGGATAAACTCGAAATCCTCAACAACGATGAAAATACCCGTGTATGGGAAGGCAGTTTTTATATAGGGTATGACATTGACAAGCTCTACATTTACAGCGACGGGGAAGCGACCAAGGATGCTCTTGAGTTCTCACAGAATGAACTTGTCTACTCCAGAGCCATTGCTCCTTTTTGGGATATACAGGCAGGTATCGCCTATGACAAATATAGCAGTGGGTCAAGAACCTGGGGAGAGATCGCCATTGCCGGTCTGGCACCCTACTATTTTGAAAGCAGAGCAGCACTGCTCTTTAACAGTGAAGGCAATGTCGGTTTGCGTCTTGATCTTGAGTATGAAGCACTCATTACCCAAAAACTTATTTTGACCCCCTCTCTCGAGGCTGAATTCTACAGCAAAGATGACCCTGAACTCAAGCTGGGTTCAGGACTCTCTTCTTTGGAAGCAGGATTAAGGTTGCGTTATGAAATAGTTAGAGAATTTGCACCCTATATAGGTATCACATGGGACAGAAATTTTGGCAATACTTATGACTATTCTCCTGTCAACGAAAGCAATCTTCTTGTGGGTCTGAGGTTCTGGTTTTAATAAAATAGCTTAAGTACAGTTTGCTATAATCTTTCATGAGATTATTTAAAAATATTTATGTAAAACTATCCGCATTGGTTAATACCGGATTAGCGGATAATTTTACGTACAATGAAAAAAAATACCTGCAATTCAGTAATTTGGCGGCGCTTGTCACATTTTTTGCTGCTTTCAACGGTGTTCTAATCTATATTTATGAAGTAATATATCTCACATCAGGAGATCAAAGCCTGTTTCAATTTCTTGTCTCACTGGTTTTACTTATTTCTACACTTTTAGTCCTTTATCTCAATAAAAAACACCATTATGAAACCGCCAAAGAACTGCTGCTTCTTGCACCACTTCTGGTTGTCACCACACTGACACTCTGTGTCCAGAAGGAGACAGGAGATTACCTCTATTTCTTTCTCGCACCTGTTGGTATTTTCTTCTTTTTGGGATTGAACAGAAAAAGCTATATCTGGGTAGGCACTACATTTCTTCTATTGCTTTTGACCTTGTATTATCAGGCAAACTACCCTCCTCTTTTACCGGTAAGCAAAGCATCAGAAAGCATCAACTATATTGTAACGCTCATCAATATTTTTGTTATTTTGACCATACTGACCTCCTTTCTTATCAGAACCAATAAGAACATGGAAAGGCAACTCACCGAACTGATGGAGACCGATCATCTTACGGGTCTCGCCAACAGACGTAAATACAGTACCCATTCAGAACAACTCTATCATACGGCAAAAGATCAAAAGCTGCCTTTGTCTATTCTGATCTTTGATATTGATCATTTCAAAGCATACAATGACACTTACGGACACCTTTGCGGAGACGGTGCACTCAAACTCATTGCAGAGATTTTGAATAAACATATAGAAAAAGACCGGGATCATATGTTCCGTTTCGGAGGCGAAGAGTTTGTCGCTATTTTAACCAATACATCATTGAAAAAGGCTATGCAGTTTGCCCAAAAGATCCAGACAGATATATGTGATGAAGCCATAGAACACAAAACATCACCTACCCACGATTATATGACCTGCAGTGTAGGCATAGCATCTGAAATACCGCATGAGACCGTACCCTATTCTGAACTTTTTGAAAAAGCAGATAAAAACCTCTACCTTGCCAAAGATCAGGGTCGCAACCGCATTGTTGCATAAGGGCATATCTTTCCTAGCCGTTTACGATCATATCAAGCGTATCGTAAAACTCTTCAGGTCCCTGATATCCGTAAAACATTTCTGCACGGAGTTCCTTTCCCTTCTTGTCAAAAAACACAAATGCCGGAGAACCAAATACATTATATTCCTGCTGTAAAGCCTGGCTCTCTATATTGGAGCTGTCGGTGATATTGACTCTCACTGCAAGGTAATCTCGTTTTAATGCATCTCTTACTTTCATATCCTGAAAGGTTGTTGCTTTTAGTTTTCTACAGACGGGACAGGTATCTTTATAAAAATAAATCACCAGAAACTTTCCTTCTTTGACAGCCTGTTCTTTTTTTGTATCAAGGTCATCCAGCGTGTTAATAAGCGTAAAAGGGACATAATTCTCTTCAGAGATCACAGCACTGTTTTGTAGAGTCGGTTTGGGTAAGGGCTTGAGTATATCTTGTTGACCATAGGCTGCACCGATCAGCAGCAGCATTCCCCAGATCAAAATAACCACACCTAAACCTTTAAGCAGTTTGTACCAGCCGCTGACATTTTGGGACAAAGTACTCAAGGCACCAAGGTAGATACTTACCACGATAAATAAAATACCCCAGAGTAAAAGAGGAGGCAGAAGATCCAGTTCATTAAAGATATAAATAGCTGTGGCTAAAAGCAATACGCCAAAAGTATATTTGACCTTATCCATCCACTCCCCTGCTTTAGGCAGAAGGTGCCCTGCACCCAAGCCAAGCAGTAAAAGCGGTACACCCATACCCAAAGCCATAAAGAACATGGTGACCCCACCCAGTACAGGATCCGCTTTCGAGATGGCAATACCAAGAAAAGAGATAAGTATGGGGGAGACACAGGCACCCAGTATCAATGCCGAGATCATCCCGAGAAGGAACACCATTCCTCCGCTTCCGCCTTTAATGCCTTGTGATCCCGCATTGAGTCTTGACTGTATGAAAGAGGGTAACTGTATCTGGTAAAGACCGAACATGGAGAGTGCCATTGCCACAAAGATCAATGAAATGGCTCCTATTGCCCAGACATTCTGAAAATAAGCCTGCAACTGTTCACCTGTAGCACCGGCGATCGCACCCATGATTGTATAGGTGACTGCCGTCCCCAGTACATATGCTGCTGAAAGATAAAAAGCTTTGGTCTTGGAAATATCTTTACCCTGCCCGACGATAATACTCGACAAGATGGGAACCATAGGAAGCACACAAGGAGTAAAAGTAAGCAGCAATCCAGCTGCAAACGAACCCAGTGCCAACGTAAGTATACCCTCATCAGCAGAAGGTGCTCCCTGAGCTGTAGCTAATAGCAGCGTAGAGGAACATACTGTCAATAAAAAGATCAAAGTTGTTTTTTTGATGTGCATTGCATAGACCTTTGTGTTTGTTTATGACAGTATAGTCCAACTATCGTGCAAGTTCTGTGTAGATCATGCCGCTTACCTCAACTCTTTATCCTCAGGTGTTTTTGATGAAAGGATAAATGCAAGTATGTCTCTTGTCTCTTTACCGGTAAGTCCTGCACGAACACGCATATGGTTCATCGAATATACCCACGCCCTGCTGCTTAAGTCAGACGGTGCCCTCAAATTATGACAGCGCATACATGTATCTGCCCAGACTTTTGCTCCATTGGCTATATCCGGCACTTTTCCATCTGCAGCAAGCGTTCCTGTATTCATAAAAAATACACCTAAGGTCATGACTGTTATTTTTACTGTTTTATTCATACGGATCTCCTAAAAACCAAATGCCAGTTGAGCAAGAAAACGATTATTGTTTGCACTGGAGTCAGATGCTGAATCATCTTCATCTTTATTTATTTCATAGGCACATTTCACAATAATATTGTTGGCAAAAAGATAGTTCAATCCCAATGCGAGCTGATTGCGGTTTATTTCAGGGTTATGATAGTCGCTGTAACGTAATACAGGTTCCAGTTTTACCGTCTCGAACTGATAAGATATCTGTCCATACCAGGCTTTCCAGGTACCACCTTCCAAGGGACTCAAAGCATTGTCACCAACCTTTTGTTGTATATATTCGGCTTTCACACTGAAAGAAAAGAAGTTATACATCATATCGACACCAAAAACGTCATAGTCCCGTAAAATACTTTCACCGGAAAGTAACGCTTCCGAAATATCACCGGTCGAAGCAGAAATACCTATTTCCATATTGCCTACGGGATCGATTGCATATCTGCCACCCACAACAAAAGCGTTGTCTACCGTGCTGGTTTTCCCCGTTGCATCAATCATAACATCGCCATCATCAGCAATACCGAATGTTGGTGCATTTGAAACGAACACAACATAATTACTGCGTATATTTTCTATTTTAGGAAGCCCGCCCCGTAGTGCCATACCTACATTTGAGGTCGGTGCAGCGCCGTCATGCCCGAATCCTAGAGGTACACTCGGCAGTTTATTGATCCATGAGGGATGCATATTTTGGACAAACTGTCCAACCGGCGACATGAATTTACCTATTTGCAATCCCATATAATCATTCATAAATAATGTCCCTGCGGCATATTCCAGTTCTACGTCCGTTTCCCCCTCATTGTTGACCGTAAATTCCAATTCACCTTCAAACTGAAAGATATCTCCATACCTGTAATGAAATATCGGAGCAAATTTAACACCTGCAAATGAGGCATCTCCATTTTCACTGTTTGCATAATCAAATGAACTATAACCAGCCAATTGAAAACCTGATTTTGCGTTCCCTTCATACACTGTTTTAAGTTTCCTGTTTTCCAATTTAAGTAAATCGACATCTTTTCGCAATTCCTCTATCTCTTTGTTTTGAGAAGGTGCTGCAAAAAGTATGGATGATAACATCACACTTAAAGTTGTACTTATACGTAGATTTTTCACTTTTGTCTCCTGTACCTTTATTAAATAATCTAATAGCAGTCCATACTAACGCCTTTATGTGTACATTATGTGCATACATCTACACAGTTTAATTTTGACAATGTGCACACTACTTGCACGTAATATCGGCTATAATATGTCTAATTTACAAATGAGGACACACGATGCGTATGATTACTATTGTACTTCCTCTGCTTGTTGTTTCAAACATATTGCAGGCAGAAAGTATTAAGCAACTGATTGACTACTCTCTCAAAAAACACCCTTCCCTGCAGACGATCCAACATCGGCTTTCCGCCATGGATGAACGTATTGCCAAAAGCAGGAATTGGGCAAACCCGGAATTGGTACTCAACATGAGTGACATCCGTTTTGATGATCCAACGAACCGTGGACTTGAACCGATGCAGTACCAGGCCATCAACTACAAACAGCGTTTTCCATGGTTTGGGAAGATTGATGCGAGAGAAGATTTCACCCGTGCACAGAAATCTGTCATTTCAGACTCTTATGATATTTCTAAAGTCAAGCTTGCGGAAGAGATCAGAAGCACTGCTTATACGATATTGGAGATCAAAGAGCGTATTCGTATCGTAAACCAATATGAAAAACTCACCAATCAGAACATTGCTCTCTATGATGCCTACACTTCAACGGACAGTATGAGCCACTCCAACTCCATGGCCGCAGAGCTGATGCTCTCAAGACTGCATATCAGAGCAGAACGATACAAAGCGGTACTCAAATCACAGCAGGCAAAACTTGCCTACCTTGTACAGAGAAAAAATGTCTCCGTTTCAGACAAATTCCGTATGTACAGACCTAAGTCTTTAGGCTATTACCTCTCAAAACTTAAGAGAAATCCTGCCTACAAACGTGCACTCTCTCAAACAAAAGTTGCCAATGCCAACAAAGAAATGAAAGCTCTGGAAGTCAATCCCGACCCTTTTATACAAGTCGGGTATTTTAACCGTAAAGAGTATGAGGACTATGCTTCTGTTTCTGTAGGCTTTGCCCTTCCTATCTTCGGTTCAGAAAAGCTTGAGACCGAAGCAGCAAGGAAAGATGCACTATCAGCACAAAGTGCCGCTTTGGATTACAAAGATGCACTGGAAAGTGAGATCCGTGTGAGCTACGCAAAAATGAACGAAGCCTATCGCATTTACGGGATCATTCAAAATGACAGTCTTCCAAAACTACAGCACATGTTCGAGCTTAACGAAGCTTCCATAGAGAGTGGTGAAGACCTCTTTACCTACACCAACCTCCTGGAACAGAAGCTTGACCTTGATGAAGAGAGAACGGTAGCAAAAGCACAATATCTTAGAACGGTAGCAAAATTAAAATCACTCATTGGAGAAACCAGATAATGAAACAGACATTGACCAAGATACTTGCACTATTTCTACTGTTAACCCTGTCGTCACAAGCAGAGATGAAATGTGAATCAGGAAAGTGTACTTCAGGAAAAGAGACAAACAGCAAAGTTGTTCCTGAACCAAAAGAAGAGCCAAAAAATGCTGGAGGCATGACAGAAAAAGAGCATGAAGAAATGCTTAAAAAAGAAGAAGAAGCAAAAGCTTCAACAAAAATGTCACCTGAAGAACATACCCAAATGCTTAAAGATGAAGAGGCGGCAAAAAATACACCGGAAAAGATCAAAGAGCATAAAAACAGACGTGTCATTGAACAGCTTTTTAATGTCAGAACAGTAAAGGTCAGGTCTCTTACCTCCGCCAAAGAGCAGGTGAACTACGGTTACATCGTGATAGAAGATAACCGCAGGGTCGATGTCGTTTCATGGTATGCAGGATATGTTGAAAAACTCTATGCCGATACCCTGTACAAAAAGGTAGCAAAAGGAGATGCACTTGTAAAAGTCTACTCTCCTGAAGTCTATAAGTCAAAACAGGATTACCTCAATGCCCTTAAATTTAATGACAAGAGAGCAACACTCGGTATGCTCAGAGGGGCAAAAGAGAAACTCAGACTGCTCAATGTGAGTAAAAAAGAGATAGACCTCATTAAAAAGACAAGGAAAGTGGATGAATTTACCACCATTTATGCCCCTATCTCAGGCTGGATATTTGAGAAAAATATCAACCTGGGATCGAGTTTTAAAAAACAACAAAAACTCTTTGAAATTGTCAATCTCGAGAAGGTCTGGTTTGAAGCAAAACTTTTTCAAAATGAATTACAGAACTTAAATAAGTTAGAGCACTTTACCGTGAAAATAAAAGGTATACCTACAGTATTTAAAGCAAGAAAAACACTGCTCTACCCTATGCTGGACCCTAAAGAAGCCACTGCAACCCTGCGTTTAACTGTGAATAATGACAATGACATACTTAAACCAGGTATGTATGCCAAAATACACGCTTCTGCTACAAAACAAAGCAGACTGGTTATCCCCCGTACGGCAGCACTGAGAAAAGATGGTAAATGGTATGCTTTCCTTGCCACTGATTTCAAAGGTGAATACGAACCGGTTGAAATTGAATTAGAGCCACTAGACAATGTCTATTTTATTGTCAAAAAAGGTCTCTCCCATGGTGAGGATATTGTGAACAATGCTCTCTTCATGATGGATTCAGATGCACAGATCAATAGTATCTATTAGGACTAAAAGATGATTGAAAAAATTATAGCCCTTTCCGTAAAAAACCGTTTCCTTGTCCTTATGGCAACTGTGTTCATCATCATGGGGTCTGTCTGGTCCATGAAAAACACCCCTTTGGATGCACTTCCAGACCTCTCTCCTCCACAGGTTATCGTGCAGGTGACATGGAAAGGACAGAGTCCTGAGATCATTGAAGACCAGGGAACCTACCCCTTGGTTGCACAATTTCTTGCCATTGCGAACATTGAAACAGTACGTGGTTTCTCTACCTATGAAAATGCGCTGATCTACATCATTTTCAAAGAAGATACAGACCTCTACTGGGCACGTTCACGTGTACTTGAGCAGTTGGCTTCCATTCAGTCACAACTCCCTGATGACATGGAAGTGACACTGGGACCGGATGCTTCCGGTGTGGGTTGGGCTTATGAGTATGCCTTGACTTCTCAGACCAAAACACTTGAAGAGTTACGTACCCTTCAGGACTACTACTACAAGTATGCTCTTATGGGTGTAGACGGTGTTTCTGAAGTGGCGACCATCGGCGGGTTCATCCCGACCTATCAGATCACTGTGAACAATGATGCTTTGGTACAGTACAATCTCTCCATCAAGGATGTAGCACGTACCCTTAAAGAGAATAATAACGATACCGGCGGACGTATCGTGATCCAGAACGGTTATGAGTGGATGGTTCAGGCCAAAGGTTACATTAAAGACCTTGATGAGATGCGTAACCTTGTCATTACCACCAAAGGCGGTGTTCCACTTACGTTAGGCGACGTTGGCCGTGTAGAAAAAGTCCCTGCTGCACGTCGCGGTATGGCTGACCTGAACGGAGAAGGTGAAGTCGTAGGCGGGATCGTCATGCTGCGTTACGGGGAAGATGTCTACTCTGCACTCAAACGTATTAAAAGTAAAATGAAAGAACTGCATGTCGAAGGTGTTGATGTGGTTACAACCTATGACCGTTCAGAACTCATTGGGAAAGCGGTTGATACACTCAAGGGTACACTCATTGAAGAGAGTATTATTGTGGTTATCATCATCGGACTTTTCCTCATGCATTTCCGCTCTTCACTGATCGTGTTGATTGTCTTGCCTCTGACCATCGGTCTGACCTTTTTACTCATGAAACTGTTTGGTATCGGTTCAAATATCATGTCCCTGGGAGGGATAGCCATTGCCATTGGTGCCATGGTGGATGCCTCCATTGTCATGATAGAAAATGCACACAAATCCTTGCATAAAGAAGAAGGTAAACTGGGACGTTCTTTAGAAGACAAAGAACGCATTGCTACCATTGTAAAATCTTCCCAAGTGGTGGGACGTCCTATCTTCTTTGCTTTGGCACTGGTTGTGGTCTCCTTCCTCCCTATTTTTGCACTTTCAGGACAAGAGGGTCTGCTCTTTTCACCGTTGGCATTTACCAAAACTTTTGCTATGACCGCAGGGGCGATTTTGGCTGTCACACTGGTACCGGTACTGATGATCTATTTTGTCAAAGGAAAGATTATCCCGGAATCAAAAAACCCTTTGAACAGATTCTTTATTTGGCTCTACGACCCTATTTTGCACTATGGATTAAAACTCAAATATATTGTCATAGCCATCGCAGCTGGACTACTTTTATTGGCTGTACCGCTGTACCAGCAGCTCAATTGGGAATTCATGCCGATGCTGGATGAACAGACGGTCATGTATATGCCGGTTACACCTTACGGGATCTCCGTTGATCAGAGTAAAGCTTTGACACAAAAGACAGACAAAATACTTAAAAGTTTCCCTGAAGTGGCAACAGTATTCGGGAAAGGCGGACGTGCAAACTCGGCAACTGACCCTGCACCGCTGGGAATGATAGAAACGATCATTACTTTCAAACCGCGTGACCAGTGGCGTGAAGGTATGACCACAGAAAAACTCATGGGTGAAATGGATAAAGCACTTCAGGTTCCAGGACTTGTCAACTCATGGACCTACCCTATTCGCGGACGTATCGATATGCTTCTTTCCGGAATCAGAACACCCCTGGGGATCAAACTTTACGGAAAAGATGCCAAAGGGCTGCAGGAGGTGGCACAAAAGATCGAAAGAAGACTGCGTGATATGAAAAGTACGCAGTCTGTGATCTCCGACCAGGCATCTGCAGGTTTCTTCATTGATATCAATATCGATACAGAGGCACTCAAACGCTACAACATCAGCAAGTCGATCATACTGGACTATACGTCCGCTGCCATTGGCGGTAAAAAGATCACAACCATGTACAAAGGTCTTGAACGTTATCCGATCGCTTTGCGTTTTGAAGAAGAAGAACGCCGTAATTTGGATGAGATACGCAATATTCAAGTCAAGACACCGGTTGGATTCGTACCGCTCTCTACCTTTACAAAAGTCGAATACAGACAGAGTGCTTCGGTTATAAAATCCGAAATGGCTACACCGGTGACCTTCATCTATATTACGCCGCAACTGGGTATGTCTGTCGTAACCTATAAAGAAAAGGCCATGAAAGCATTAAAAGATATCAAACTGCCTGCCGGATACTATATTGAGTGGGCAGGACAGTCTGAATACCTTGAGTCTGCCATGGCAAAGATCATTTGGATCATACCGACCGTATTACTGGTTATTTTGGTACTCATCTACTTTGCCTTAGGCCAGATGGTCCCAACACTGATCGTATTCTTTACTTTGCCATTTGCACTGCTGGGAGGATTCTTCTATGTTGACATACTCGGCTTCAATATGAGTATTGCCATTATTGTAGGGTTCATGGCTCTGCTTGGAGTCGCGGCGGAGACAGCCATTGTTATGATTGTTTATCTTAAAGAAGCCGTGGAAGACGCACAGCACAAACTGGGAGAAAAGTTTGATCTCAACGCATTGAATGATGCCATCTATGAAGGTGCCGTCCAGAGAGTAAGACCTAAACTCATGACCGTGTTCGCCATTTTGGCAGGTTTGCTTCCTATTATGTACACACATGGTGTAGGATCAGAAGTGATGCAGCGTATCGCGGCACCAATGATAGGTGGAGTTCTAAGCTCTGCTGTGTTAAGCTTACTTTTAATACCAATCTTTTATGTACTGTATGAAAAGCATCAGCTAAAAAAGAACTAACTCAATAAGATATTTGGTGTTGTGTCCCCACAACACCCTATATACAAAATTTTAAAGGTGTTGTCAGGGGACAACACCCTAGAAGGAAAAAATATGAAACGAAAAATCTTAATACTCTCTCTACTCACACTTTCCCTGCTCTTCACAGCTTGTACAGACAAGGACGACAAAAAATCCCTCACTGAAGGCGGGATGAAATGTGGAGCCGGTAAATGCGGATCCAGTATGGTAGACGGTTCTGCGGTACTGGTAAAGAAAAAAGTCAATATCCTCGATCAGAT
>JAMONL010000212.1 GCA_027065815.1 Sulfurovum sp. | reverse complement strand
AAAACTCTACCCCGGAGTTAAGACCATCAACCATCAAATGGATATGGTATGGGTGGCAGATTTTGATTTTGAGCCTTATGATATTATCATTGATGCAGCCGATACGACCAAGGTGAAGATAGAAGTAGCCAAAAAATGTTTTAAAAAGCTCATTATGGCTTTAGGCTCAGCCAAACGTTACGATGCCAATAAAATAGAAGTAGCCTCCATCTGGAAAACACACGGTGATGCACTGGCACGGAAAATCCGTAATGAACTGAAGAAAGCAAAGTTTGACAGAAATTTTACAGTGGTCTTTTCTCCGGAAGAGGACAAATGTAAAGAAAAAGGCTCTTGTGTTGCGGTAACAGGTGCAGTAGGATTAACCGTTTGCTCAGAAGCAATCAAACGTATTTTGAAGTAACACATCAATTTTCGTAGGGACAAGGCATGCCTTGTCTCTACATTTATTTCGCGATCTTCCTGTTTCTGGCAGCTAAAATCGTCAACACAAACAATCCTGCTATAGCATAATAGACCCACATAGGGATCGGAACCGGGTCACCTGCTGCGTAAGAGTGTAAACCAGAGAGGTAATAGTTCACACCGAAATAGGTCATCAGCACGGTTGAGTATGCCCAGGTCGCTGCTACATTGTAAGTAAAGGTCCCTCTCAATGAAGGAATAAATCTCATATGCAATACAGATGCATAGATAAGAATCGTTACCGCAGCCCAGGTCTCTTTGGAGTCCCATCCCCAGTAGCGTCCCCAGGATTCATTCGCCCAGACACCCCCAAGGAAGTTACCGACCGTAAGCAGCATAAGTCCGATGATCAGTCCCATCTCGGAAAGATTGGTCAACTCTTTAATGGAACGGTCAATGTTTGCATCGCCCTCTTTTCCTCTAACAATAAACAGTATGAGCACCAACATAGATAAGATCGAACCCAAACCAAGGAAACCATCACCAGAAATGATCGTTGCCACATGTATCATAAGCCAATAGGACTTCAATACCGGTACCAGGTTTGTGATCTCCGGATTAATAAAGTTCATATGTGCTACACCCATGGTCACACCGGCAAGAATAGCAGTTCCCGCCAAAGCAAATGGTGATTTTCTCGCTAAAATGATCCCTGCCAGCACAGTAGAAGCGGCAATAAAGACAATGGACTCATAGGCATTTGACCACGGTGCATGCCCGGCAATATACCAGCGGATCCCCATACCGATCACATGCAGGACAAATCCAAAGATAAGGATACTCCAGGAGATACGCATGATCCACTTCATAGAGAAGCTTGGTTTGATCACATTGATGAATGCAAAGATCAACAGGAAAAGTCCCATAAAAAGATAAAGCGGGACTAATTTACCAAAAAGCCCCAGTTTGTTATACCAGATCTCCATCTCAATATGTTTTGCTGTTGGCAGTACATCTGCACCATAGGTTTTCTGATACTTTTGAATACCTCTGAGTGCAAGATCCGCATTGCTCCAATTTCCGTCTTTCACAGCCTTGGCAACCATAATGAAATAGGCAGAAATACTCATTTTTACATTTTTGATATCTTCCTTACTGAAATTCTTCAGCGCATCCATCGGTGCATACCATTTATGGCTCGCATCATTGGGTTTAGGGAAGATACGCATAAGTGTACCCTGGTATGCCATATATGAGACATTGACACGTTCATCTGCCTTGATCAGTTCTTTGTCATATTGTGATTTTTCCAATGGTTTTTTACGACTGGCCTCTGAAACTTGTTGAAAAAGTTTATAATTATTATCTTTTTTATCAAAAAAATCTGAGAATGAAGCGTATTTTGTATTTTCTGGAAGTCCAAGATCCAAGGCAATTTTCTTATGACCAATTTTGATCATTGGAACATCCTGATAGAGTTCAGGCTGCATGATCATTCCCAAGAACATTTGATTGGGTTCAATACCAAAGATGGACGATTTACCCGTGATCTTGGAAATGACATCATGTGCCACTGTATCCATAGGTTTCATACGCCCCTGGTGATCCTGAACGGCAAGCATTCCAAACTTTTTTGCATGTTCTGCATTGTAAGACTGCATCTGTTTTTGCTGTGATGCATCAAGTTTGGGTGTAGCTGCCTCTGCCTGCTGCGGTGCAAATGCCAAAAAGAGTGCAAGAAAAGCAACAGCTGCTGCATTTTGCAGTTTTCTGGCACCTTTCAAGAGTTTTTGAAAGCGGCCTGTCGGGATAAAGAGACTCCAGATCATTCCCAGTGCCAATAAGATATAGCCGATATAGGTTGGCCAGGTACCGGGATCATGATTCACGGAGAGTACGGTTCCTTTCTCATCCGGATCATAAGAAGATTGGAAAAAACGGTAATTTCTGTGATCTAAAATATGGTTCATATAAATTCTGTACGGCATGGTTAGGTTTTCTTCTTTGTCAATCAGTATTACATCACTTGCATACGATGATGGTGTCATAGATCCGGGATATCGTTCAAGCTCAAAGTCTACAAGTTTAATATAAAACGGTAACTCAATGATCTTCGCACCGATACGCATAGAGATCTTTACACCATCCAGGGTCAAAGTCTTTAACTCACCGGTCTGTCCTTTAAAGACTTTAAAGGTTTCAAGTTTTGACTTGTCTCCCACACTGACTTTCAGTTGTATGAATTCAGGCTTCCCTGATTTTGTTTTAATACTATGAGAAACCGTTTTAAGTACAGCTTTTTCATGAATTGATTTCAGTACGATCGCATTGGACCCGAAACGGTACAACATTCTTCTATGAAAAACATTCTCTCCTGATTTCAACTCCTCAGACTTTTTTGTACCCATATCCAGTGTTTTAAGGATAAATGGGAATTTTACCTGAAGTGTTCCATTGTTATCAGTAATATCGAATGTCGGTTTGTCTGCCAAGGTTTTCTTTGCATCGTATGCTACATAGAATGTACCGAAATCTTTGATCTTTCCCTTTTCAAGATAGTGTATCTCTCCCTTGGCACCTGAAGAGATCTTCAGTTCAAGTATCTTGGAACCTTTCGGGTCAGAAACTGCCTCCTGTTCAAAGGTCGGAAGGTATTTGACCAATTCAACATCTACTTTTTTATCCCCGACATTCAGACTCTCATTTAAAGTGTTTTTTGTCATAGTGGAGAAATACAACGCTTTCTCAAGTGAGGCATTCTGGTCACCATTCTCAGCAAAAACCTGAAGTGTTTTCACATCAGAGACCATAATATTTGTCTCTTGTCCCTCACGGATATGCATGATCCCTTCATAGCCGATATAACGTGTGATCAGTGCACCTAAGGCGATAATAATAAAAGAAAAGTGAAAGAGAAAGACAGGAAGTTTATTTTTATAACTTTTGTATTTAATGATCTGGTAGATCAGTATCGCGATAAAGTAAGCAAGAAAGAATTCAAACCATTTAGCCTTGTAAATAAGCGCCTGTGCTGTCTGTGTTCCGTAGTCATTCTCTATAAATGTGGCTATACCCACAGATATACCAAATAAAAACAGCATCAATACAGCCATTTTCATAGATAAAATTCGTTTTAACATCGTCCAAAATCCTTCATTGCTTGATTAAATGCGATTATATCGGATGTATGTTAACGTATTATTAATTTTTCTCACTAGACATATTTTAAACTGAATAATTACTTTAATTCACCCCAGGAGTCTCCTACAGAGACAGAACACTCTAATGGTACACATCAAAAGCCCAAGTTTTCATGTCTATCTTCAGGCACCGCAGCACCCGTAGCCTGAGCATAAAGCATATAATCCTCAACCGTCACCAAATGCTTAGCCATTACCACATCATACGCTATACTCACCCTCATGACGAGGCTTTTCTTTTTCACAGGCATTGACATCGTCTGTACCCAGGAAAAAGCTACTTTGTGGGAGTTTTATATAGTTATCGTTCATTTATTTATCATCTTTTTCTTTGTTCTCTAGCTGTTTACGACTTACTTCAATACTTGTTTCAAATAGACCATCTATTTTGAACCTTCCCTTGAATGAATCCATGAATATTTTTTTCTTAATATGTTTATCATTAAATTTTATTTCTTTTAAACTCTCAAGAAGTACAAGATTATTTGCAGTAATTATCTCAGGTTTTACACCTGCTTCAACTAAAATACGTTTTGTTTCACTTATGATTTCATCATGGACTACTAGCTGCTGTTGGTGTGTATTTAATATAGCTGTTTTCAATAATAACTGACTCTCCATATGACTACACTCAGCATGAAGTTTTTGAAGTGCAACTTGCATCTGTAATTTCTGTTCCAAATCTACATTATTAGCTATTATAGGTGCAGAAAGATACATCTTTAATGCATTAGCAATTTTTTCTAAAGCTTCATCTTTATTTCTTGGTTCTACAGACAGTATCGTATCTTCACCCTCTTTACGAATATTTACATCACTATCAATACATAAATCATGTAAGAATTCTTCAAAATAGAGCATATAAGGTTTTAATATACTTTGGTATTCTTTTGGTAAATTAAAAGTCGCTTCAAATCGATTTTTAGTATCAAAATTCTGCAAAGTATTATCATAAACAGCTAAAACTTCATCTATTACCTTCTCAACAATATTACTTAAATTATTATCATCATTTATAGAAACATAAAAATAACAATCATGAACACCATCATCTAATGTATTAATATCAACATCAACTTTAATAAATTTTTTTCTCAAGTGGTTTAAAAAAGTATCAATTAAAATTTTTGAATTAATATATCCATCATATTGACTTATAGGAAGTACTAAATGAAACAGGACAACTAAAAAATTATTTTTTCTTTCAAATCCATACCAAGCAAATCTATCATTGATTTGGCAATCTTCACGTCCATCTCCATAAGGACCATGAGTATCAAAACTAATTAATTCAGGTAATTGGTTAACTCTTAAATGAGATAATTCATCAAATGAAGTATATGCCCTATAGGTCATACTTCTTTCATTAAATTCCATATTATTTTTTTTATCAATATTTAAATTAGTACCTAATACTTTTCCATTAAAATATAATGTATATTTTTGATTATTTTCAACTATTTTGAAATCAGGAGTCATCACTGGTTTTAAATTAGAAAATCCATAAAGGCTTGTCCATTTATATATATCGTGATAATCTAATTTCCATTCATCTTTATGTATTGTCTCAATAAATTCACTAGAGAAATTATTATATGCAAAAAGTGCAAATTCATCACCAGATACTTTGGATAATATAGCCAATGCTAATTGCTTTGGTCCACTCCCATTATATCCCCATTCAAATCCCATAGGAGAATGTTCTTTTAAATCAAGTCTTAAATCTAAAGGTATATCTTCATAAGTTACAAATACACCATTTTTTGTACGGATTCCTTTAAATAGTCTTTTATTCATTATTTCAATTCACCCCAACTATCTCCTACGGAGACAGAACACTCCAGTGGCACTTCAAGCTCCAGGACGTTTTCCATGATGTGCACAAAACGTTTGGCAGTCTCATCTACCTTCTCTTCTCTGATCTCAAAGATGAGTTCATCATGGATCTGCAGCAACATGAAAGCATCTAAAGATTCATCTTGTATCATGGCATCTATCTGGTTCATGGAGAGCTTTATGAGATCTGCTGCAGATCCCTGAAAAACGGTATTGACAGATTCACGCATATAGGCTGCTTTTTGCATACCATTAGCAGACTCATAGTCAAAAATACGTCTTCTTTTAAGGATGGTCTCCACATATCCGTCTATCTTCACTCTTTCCTGTATCCCTTCAAGGAAATTCTTGACTGTCGGGAATGATGCAAAATAGTTGCTAATGATCTCTTTAGCTTCGGAAGAAGTGATACCCAGTTCATCAGAAAGTTTTTTAGGTCCCATGCCGTAAAGTAGACCAAAGTTCACAGATTTTGCAAAATTCCTTTTCTCTTTGGCTTTCTCTTCACCAAAAAGGATGGTTGAAGTCGCAAGGTGTATATCGACACCCTTGTTAAAGGCTTCAAGCAATGCAGCATCTTTCGAGAAGTGCGCCAGCAGACGCAGTTCTATCTGCGAATAATCTATACTGACAAGCTTATATCCCTCTTTTGCCACAAAAGCCTCTCTGACAGAACGTCCCAGTTCAGAACGTACCGGGATAT
>JAMONL010000211.1 GCA_027065815.1 Sulfurovum sp. | reverse complement strand
AGCAGTTAATTCCAGCAAGGTCCTCTGTATATCCGCAGGTTGGGATGCACTCATCCCGCCTTTAGACAGCATCCCTTCCAACCAAGCCTGATTAAACTTCTCCCGTCCTGTACTTTTCGGATACGCTTGGAGAAAATATGCATCCTGCATCATAGTATCAAGGAGCGTATAATTCACTTTGCCTTCTCTTGCCCACAAACCATCTTTATCATAAGCAACATTTTGATGTTTAGCGATCCACATATCTATCAGAACATTTCCGCAGCCGGTATCATACCCTATCAGCTTCTCACCCAGTACGGTAATATTAGCCATACCTCCTATGTTCACAATGGCCACATGTTCACTCAAACCCGAAAAAAGGAATGCGTGAAAAGCAGGAGCAAAAGGGGCACCCTGTCCGCCCATTGCTACATCTTTACGTCTAAGATCAGCCACAACGGGTATACCTGTCTTTGCAGTAAGTAAGTTAGGATCACCCAGTTGCATAGAAAATGGGTATTCACCTTCTGGCGCATGCCAGAGCGTCTGCCCATGTAAACCAATGGCTATAATATCTTTAATATCAATCTTCTCACGTATCAACAATGCGCCTACTGCCTGTGTAAAAAGCAGACCCAGACGATGGTCGATCTCACCAAATACTTCCAGGCTACTTTTCCCCTCGATCATTTGAAGGATATCTGACTTTAATTCTGAAGGCATCGGGTATTCCAGAGAGGCAACAAGATCACAGCTTGTCGCATCTATATCACAAAGCACCACATCCACACCATCCAGAGAGGTACCTGACATGATTCCAATATAGCGTTCTTTAGACATATGAATTCTCTTTTCCAAGCATCATAATCCCAAAGGCAACAAGCGTACCTCCAAGTATCTGCCAGGCAAACCCGAGTTTCACATCAAGCATCGCACCCAATACATACGGCTGAAGCAGCAAGACTGTCATAAATCCACCCAAAAGTGCCAGCGGTACCGTGACAGCATTCCCGCGTTTTGTGAAAATAGCTGCGCCAAAGACGCCAAGCAGTCCCGTATAGGCAAATGCCATGACACCCAGCGCAAAGCTTAACAGCGGCAATTCTGTATAACGCTGCCAGTAGTAGGAAAGCATTGCCATGAGAGAAAGCGCTACTGCGAAAAAGAGCACCGCATTTCTCCCAGCTTTGACAAAATGCATCTCATCTATCATACCCTGCTTTTCTTTCCAGGGCTTATAGAGGTCTTCTATGGCTACAGATGACATAGCGCCGAGAACAGAGTTCGAGCTTGACAGAGCGGCTGCTACCGCACCTACTGTTACAAGGCCGCGCATACCCTCCGGCATTTCATTTAAGATGTAATACATAAAGATCGTGATCTTCTCTCCGTCAAACTTCTGTACCACTTCCGTATTGAGTCCTGAAAGTTCCGGATGCTGATAGAAAAGGTAAAGTAGCAGACCTATCATCAAAAAAAGTATCGCTACAGGAATAGTCAAATAAATACTCAGCATCAAAGAGCGTTGCGCTTCTTTACTGTTCTTACAGGTCAAAGCCCTTTGCGTCATATCCTGATCCAGTCCGTAGGCAGCAATATTTAGAAGTAACCACCCTCCAAGCAGTGCCCAGACAGAAAAACCACCTGAAAGAGACCAGTCAATTACTTTGAGCTTATGGTCAATTTCCAATGTGTTAATGATTGTGGAGAAGTCCGCATTGATCGTGACATAAAGGTAGACAAGTACCGCGATACCCGCACCAATGTAGGTGATCGCCTGGATAATATCTGAAAAAATGACCGACTTCACACCTCCAAAATAGGCATAAGCCAAAGCACCCAACATAAGGATAGTAATTGAAATAGCCACATGGGGAGCAGAAATATCTAAAAAGAGGATCATAGAGATCGCCAATGCACCGATGTAAAGTCTGGCACCTGAAGCAAAAAGCCGACCAATGAGAAACATCACGCCCGCCTGTTTTTTTGCTTTCTCTCCATAACGCTTTTCCAGTAATTCATAAACTGTCACCGCATTGATCGCATAAAAACGGGGGATAAGTACTTTGGCAACAAAAATAACAGCCAGAAAAGCTGAGAAGTAAAAGCCGAGGAAGGTAAGATCTTTACCGTAAGAGTATTCGGGACCGCCAAGAAAAGTCGCTGCTGACTGGGAAGTTGCAAGTACGGACATGGCCACTGCGAACATAGGCACAGCATTGCCTCCGACAAAATAATCACGTGTATTCTTCACCTTTACACGAGACAAAATCACGGATGTCACGGTTAATACTAAAAAATATGCAAAAAAGATACTCCAGTCCAATGTAGAAAAAGCTGAATTCATTATCTGCCTTTTGGCGGGGTTTTCAAATGCAGGTCTTTGGTGGCATTTCTCATTTCTGTCATGAATTTTTTACCCGGGTCAGACTTGACCGTTCTGTACCCTTTGTCTTTTTCCAGCCAAAGTGATGTCTTCTCCATCTGTCTGTACTCATGGTGTCCTATAAGGTACTCAATACTCGGGTATTTCCCCTTCAAATAACGGATCAGTTTAATATTTGCTTGACGTTGTGCCTGGGTAAGGTCATCTTTTTTATTGCCCTTACCTCCCACATTCTCGACACCAATACTCGAATAGTTCAAGCCGATCACATGGCGTGCCATCCAGTTCTCAGGCATCAGACGGTAAATGGTTCCGTCACGTGCGACGAGAAACTGTGCAGAGACATTCAAGGCAGAAGCCTTAGCAATGTCTTTTCGGTCCGTGAGCAGTTTTTGTGGCTGTAAGCGTTTAAAAGACTTGTTAAAACTTATCTCTGCCGTCCAGTGCAGTACGATGATTTTTGGTGTGATCCTGATATTATTGACATTCTTTCCATAATGCTGTTTAATATACTCTTTGGTCATGGCAATACGCTCTTTACCAAAGTTTATGGGTTTGTCCACGATCTTTATCGTTTGGGGTTGTTGTGCAAATAGTAATGTAAAAAGGGAGAGAGAGACCAAGAGTGATTTATGCATAAAACAAGTCCTTTATTCTTAATGGAGTTATTTTATCTAATCTTGGCTATGGTTCTCTTTTTGTGTCACCAACATGATCACAATGATCATTGGAGGCAGACTTAAGGCAAGCAAATAACTCGGAATATGCAGTAATCCCTGACGATTCAAATACATAAAACCCAGGATCAATACAGCATAAGCACCCAGTCTGTAAATGGAAAGCGCTGCTTTGGTGTCTTTAAGTGTCTGCCCTAAAGAGCGTCTGTTCTGTTTGAGCTTTTTACGTTCCTCTTTGACCACTTCTACCAGATCCGGTTCTTCTTCACTCTCCGTTATTTCTTCAGAATAAAGATCATAAGGATCTTCAAGTTTATCGATGACATCTTTGGAGTCATCCATCGTAACGATCCCATGTTCTACACGAGTGTTGACCATACGTCTATAAGAGATCACAGAGGCGATCATGATCAATGTTGCGGAAATAAAACCGATCTGTGTATTAAAGACCCATATTTTTCCGCCGAAAAAGAGAGAACCAAGTAAAAGGAGAAGATCTACAAAGAGCAATACTTTGAGGATCTTGATGCTAATATTTTTCATCCTCGTCCTCATCATCCTGATTCATAGTTTTCTTGTAAGTATAACGAGGATCATTTGCCAATTCATCTAAAGATCTTTTTTGTTTGGCATACGCTTTATAGACATTTAAAATGGCAGCCCCCACACCGATGAACACACCAATCCACAGTGTCCACCATGCCCCTGTCAGTTTTTGCAACCCTATACCAATCGCGACACCAATAAGCACAGCAACCACCATAGAGATACCAAGACTCAAACCGTCTGCGGCATCCACAACTTTTTTCAGTTTCGGATCTTCGTTTTTATTTTGCATTTTTATATCCTTTCTCTTTTAGTCAATTATGATGACTTGAGTTTTGTGGCACAGCAGCGTTTGTATTTTTTACCAGAGCCACAGATACACACTTCGTTTCGCAAAAAATTCACTTTATCTTCGTAAATATCTCCATCAACATATTTCCACATGTCATTGACCTTTAAAAAAGCAGATTTTTCATGATGCATATGCTGTACACCGTTAAAAATGTAGTACGCTTTAAACTCTACAGTCTCTTCGGAAGCGTCCACAATCTCCAAATGCTGCCACTTACTGTTGTCTGCCCAGTCCTGAATGAACTTCAACTCTTCATCTGTCCAGCTATGGTCATGGGTCGTAGCCTGGAGATAGTTTACATCTCCTAGACAGTATGCCGAGTAGCGCGAACGCATTAAGCTTTTTGCTGTGGGTGCTACTTCCAATACTCTCAAGATAGGCTCACAACACTCTGAGAAATTCAGCCCGCTTTTACAATAACATTTTTGCATCCGGGTACTTAACCTTTGATCTCTTTGAGTGTTTCATACGCTGCTTTGATACTCTCTTCAATCATCTCATCGGTTGTTGCGGCACATATGAATCCTGTTTCAAAAGAAGAACAGGCAAGATAAATACCTCTGTCCAGCATTCCTTTATGGAACTTTGCAAAGAGTTTCTGATCATTCTCCATCGCATCCGCAAAGTTCTTCACCGGTTTGTCTGAGAAGAAAAAACCGAACATAGATCCTCTAACATCGGTGACCATTGGTACATTCACGGCATCCGCCGCTTTTTTGAAACCTTCCATGAGTTTTTTGGCTTTATTTCCCAAAGAAACATACAAAGCCGGATTGGTCTTCAGTTTTTTAAGTGAAGTAAGTCCCGCAGCCATTGCTACAGGATTTCCAGAGAGTGTTCCCGCCTGATAGACTGGCCCTTCAGGAGAAAGATGTGCCATGATCTCTGCAGAAGCACCAAAAGCACCTACCGGCATACCAGCACCGATCACTTTACCAAGTGTCACCATGTCCGGTTTGACTTTTGAGATCCCCTGTGCACCTCTCAATGAAGCTCTGAAGCCAGACATCACTTCATCAAAAATGAGCACTGCGCCATGTGCATCACAAAGGGCTCTCAAGCCTTCCAAAAATGTTTCATCTGCCGGTACCAATCCCATATTTCCTGCGATCGGTTCAATGATCACACAGGCAATGTCACCTTTGGCATCTTCAAAACATTTTTCAACGGATACCATATCGTTATAGGTAGCAAGCAAGGTATGTTTTGTCAGATCTGCCGGTACACCGGGACTTGAGGGTGTGCCGAATGTTGCAAGACCTGAACCGGCCTGAACAAGTAAAGAGTCTGAATGACCGTGGTAACAACCTGTGAACTTCAAAATATTGTCTCTGCCGGTGACACCGCGTGCCAGACGAATAGCCGACATGACTGCTTCAGTACCGGAGCTTACAAAACGTACCTTGTCTATGCTTTCGAACATGGAAACGATCTCTTCTGCCAATTCTGTTTCCACTGTGGTCGGCGCACCGAAAGAGAGTCCTCTTTTCACCGCTGCCATCACAGAAGCTTCAATGTCAGCATCACAGTGTCCGAAGATCAGCGGTCCCCAACTTTGGACATAATCAATGTACTTATTGCCGTCAATATCAAAAAGATGACCTCCCTCACCTCTTTCAATGAATGGTGGTGTCCCTTCTACTCCTGAAAATGCACGGACAGGTGAGTCTACTCCACCCGGTATCACTTTATATGCTGATTCAAATGCTTCAATACTTTTATCATATGCCATTTATTAACCCTTTGTAATCTATAGTTGTTATAATTGCATGGATTATACAACAACAGCACTTAGGACTATGCGGAGGAGAGTACTATCAAAACCAGAACGCTCATTGCTCTTTTACTCTCACTACTGTTGCACCTCTCGATCTTCTTCCTGCTTTTTGTAAAGTTCCCCAAGATAAAAGTAGCGCCGCCCTCCGGAAAAACACAAAAGATCTCCCTTAACCTTGCCAACTTCGTACCACCACCCGCCCCTAAACCTGTCCCTCCTCAACCCAAACCTCAACCGGTCACACCTCCTATAGTGCAACCTGTTGTACCGCCCAAACCAAAACCTAAACCTGTGATAGAAAAACCTGTGGAAGAGACCCTGAAACCTATTACGGTAGTGAAGAAAAAACTTGCGAAAGATGAAAGCCGTACATTTGTAGAGAAAGAGCAACCCAAAGAGAACAATATTACCAAAGCTGTGCCTCAAAAAGAGAAAGAAAAAAAGAAAAAACTGGCAAAAAAA
>JAMONL010000210.1 GCA_027065815.1 Sulfurovum sp. | reverse complement strand
AAGCAAGTACGACTACAAAACCATAGTCCGAGGTATACGATACCAGCATATAAAGTGCATAAGGAATAAGGAAATAGACAAAATGCCACCAGGTCTTGGTATGGTGAAACATGACACGATTGAGTTTATAGCTGTACCATTGCAGATTGGTGATGGCATAATAGCCCATAGCTAACAAAAATAGTGCATACGCAAAGTAGTTTATCGCTGTCATTGTGTTGTATCCTTACATTGGTCTGTGATAGTCTGGGCTATGAGATCCGCATGTTTCAAAAAGAAGAAGTGGTCTCCGTCCAAAGGGTAGAATTCCGAATTGGCTATAAGACCTGCTATCTTCTCTCCCGTATAAAGAGGTGTTGCCGTATCTTCTTTTCCCCAGAAACAGAGGGCTTTGCTTTTTGAAGCAGAAAAGGAGTCTTCAAAATCCTCGTCTACGACATTTTTAAAAGTCTCATACATTTCATGGCTCATCCCCTGTGCATCAGGGGCAACAAAAAGCTGGCGTATTTTGGTAAAACCGAGCGGTTTGAGCAGTTTGAACGTGGCTATTTTTATCTTGATCGACCATGGCTTTTCTGTCACAACCCCTGCAGAAGAAAGAAGTACCAGACAGGGTGTTTTAAGCAAAGTGGAGACTTTCCCGCCAAAGGAGTGTCCCATGGCGATCTTTGCTTTCACTTTCAATGCATCCAGAAAGAGTTGCACGATCTTTCCGTAATCTTCTGTGGTCAAGATCATTTCATTCGTACTTTTACCAAAGCCCGGCAGATCCAGATAAATATGTTTATACTCAGGCAAAAGTTTCCCGAATGCCTGTTTCATGATCTCTTTGTTACTTCCCCAGCCGTGAAGTATAAGCAGTACTTCTTCTTGTGCAGGATTCACCAACTCATATGAAAGTTGAAAAATTTTGTTTTTATATCTTATCTCTTTAGATGCCATGGTCCACCATTGTTTTAAAGTGGACTATTTTAACATAAGTGAGATATTAATCAAGATATTTTTCATATTTGATGGTTTTTTCTCCACACTATGCACTCTCAATCATTCTCAAACCAAAGATTACCGAAGGGTAAACAATTTCCCGTTTTTTCTTATGTTATAATTGATTTAAGATTATATCAAAGGAGACTGACATGTTAAAAGATTTAATTTACATTGGATTGGGTGGCGCCCTTCTTGCCAAAGAAAAAGTGGAGAAAGAGCTGAGTGAACTCGTTGAAAAAGGAAAACTGAACAAAGAAGAAGCCCAAAAATTTATCGATAAAGCCAAAGTCAAAGGTGAATCAGAAGAACAAGAGTTCAAAACACATTTGAAAGAAGTGATCAAAGAGACACTTGAAGAGATGAATGTAGCAACAAAAGAAGACATTAAAGCACTGATCAAAGAGATGAAAAAGTAAACCATTGCAGACATTGAACTATTCTCCCCTGCGTATCTGGCGGGTTTTTCTATTTTTAATGACGGTCTTTCTGCTCATCAAACACAAAGAACGTTTTCTTTTTTTCCGGGTACTTACCCCCTCTGAACTTAGATCCAGTATCACGGGACTTGGTGCCAGTTTCATAAAACTTGCACAGGTGCTGGCTACCAGGGCAGATCTTTTTGATGATGCGTATCTCAATGAACTGCGTGCCCTGCATGACGAGATCCCGCCTATGAGCCATGAAGATTTCCAACACGTTTATACGCGTGCCTTTGGAAACCAGAAGCCTTTTGAACGTTTTGAACAAATACCCATAGCTTCTGCTTCCATTGGTGAAGTACATGAAGCCTGGCTCAAAAGCGGTGAACATGTTGCAGTAAAACTCAGACGTCATGGTATCGTGTCACAGGTACAGGCTGATATTCGTATTCTTGGATTTTTCAACCATATCTTCAGACCACTCTTTTCACACTATACTAAAAACTCCATGGATGCACTCATTGCAGAATTTTCCGACATGATCCTCAAAGAAGTGAGTTTTCAGCAGGAACTTTCCAACTTGAAGCATTTCTCTGCTACCTACAAAAACAGCGGGATCATCTTTCCCAAACCTTATGAAGCATTTTGCTCTGATGATGCCATTGTAATGAGTTTTGAAGAAGGTATGCGTTTTGATGACAAAAAAGCACTTTTGGAAAACAAGATCGATTTTTATGCAACAATGGAAAAGCTGATCATTTTCTATACGGAACAGATGCTTCTTAACGGTTACTTCCATGCCGATCCGCATCCGGGAAATATTCTCATTCGAAAAGACGGCACATTGGTCTTTCTGGATTTTGGTATGGTCAAACGCATCAGTGATCCTGCCCGTATTGCGATCATTGAAATGGTCAAGTCGGCACATGAGGAGGATTTTGAGCTCTATATCTCTTCCTGTAAACGTCTTGGGATCATCGCATATGAAGCACCGCAGGACCAAATGACAGAACTGGCACAAAAAATGTTCGATATATTTGGCGATGATACACTCGATGCCATCAGTATGCAGGAACTGGCATTTGGAGTCATGGCTTCCATGCGTGACTTCCCCTTCAAACTTCCGCAGGAAGCTGTCTATATGCTGAGAGCCTCTGCCATTATTGAAGGTTTGGGAACAACCTATATAGACAACTTTAATGGTATCAAAGATATCCTGCCTGTCCTTCAAAAAAATATTCCCAAAGCACTGGGTGCAGACAATGGCATTTTTGAAGCTGTTTCCAGTGAATTTACTTCACTTCCTCTGACTATAAAACAAGTACATACTGCCATTCAAAAGATCAGTGAAGATGAACTTCGCATACATCTCAGTGAGAGACAGATAGAGTGGCTGGAAAGCCGTATATCCAACCGTGTTTCTATATTTAAAAGCTCTTTTGTCTTTATGGCGCTTGCTTTTTTCTTATTGCTTCTGGATCCATCTCTGAAAGTTTATGCCATCATTTCTTTTGCCATAGGTGCGATCAGACTGCTGTACAAATAGTCATATCTCTCTTTGAGTAAGGTATCACTCTACTTCTTTAACTTACCCTTGAGATAATCTACATTCATCTGTGCTCTTTGCAAGGTTTCATCTTCTTTTTGGAGCTTTTTGCTACGGATAGCTAAACATTTCTCTGCATACATCAGAGACTTTTCATAATCTTCCAAATTAATAAAGGTACTCGCAATACCTTCATAGGTATCTGCAAGTGCCAAACTCTCCTTTTCAGGACTATTTTTATAGATTTCTGCTGCTTTAGTCATATAAAGTATGGCAGTCGGATGTTCTTTATGCATATAGTACTTATTGCCTGTATCAAAATAAAGTTTTGCCAACTTTGGATCATCTTCTTTCAGCAGCTTCATTTCTACCTTTAATGCACGTAAAGCATACTCTATGGCATGATCAAATTCACCCATCGTAAAATACCCTTCAGAGATCATCTCATAATCTTCTGCCATTTTTGGGTGAAATACACCATACTTCTCATAGTTTTGACTAAGATCATCACTTGCCTTTTTCATCTCTTGTTTAACCTTATCTATTTTCAACTGATAGACTTTTTCTGCTTTGATCTGTTCAGGTATTTTTGTGTCAGCACAAACAATACCTGTTACAAGCAGTAGTGCTATAGAGGTGGGTAAAATAATTTTTTTCATAGACTTTCCTTTTAAAGTATGGATCTGCTATATGCAAGAGAGAAAGAAATCGGAGGATAGTCCTCAAGGTAAAAAAGATCTTTTACCTTGAATGTTTACTTTTTTATTTGAAAAGCATATTTGTATAGTGCTGATCTACTTTCTCTTTCCATTTGTTGTTGTAACACTTCTTTGCTTTGGAATCACAGTAAATGCCATTACTCATTGTATAGCTATCCAACTCCATATGGTCTCTTTTTACATATCCCATCATTTTGTCCTGTGCTGCCTGGCCAAGGTACTCTTTGGTATATCCCATAGCTATACCTTCGGAATCTGCACAGAAGCCCGCTTTTTTATCACAAACGATACCATGCTCAGGAAAATAGACAGCACCACCTTTTGCATGTTTTTTCTTAGGAGGATTCACTACTTTTCCAGACTTGGCATCACTGATGATATTTTTAAAATTTGTCACACGACTCTCTGTCCATTTGTAGAGACAATCTGTATTGACACCACATTCTTTGTTACGGTTTTTGATCCACTCTTTCTGATACGTCGGAAGATCATGCTGGTACGCTTTTGCTTTGTAGTAAAGTTTACCCATCTCTCCATCAAGTCTGCTAAGCTCTGCATCATCACAGATCACTTTCTCAATCCCTGTAGAAGCTTTACGGCAGTCAAAACTGGCTGCCGAGACAAAAGTAGTACCCAAAGTGACAGCCAGTACAGCTGAAAGCGTTAGTAGTGTTATTTTTTTCATAAATACTCCTTAAATTTGTTATTGATATAAGTTAAAGCTGCCAAGACAAAATTTTGCCTTGACAGTTCTACTTATCTGAAAAGCATATTTGTATAGTATGAATCTACTCTCTCTTTCCATTTGTTGTTATAACATGCTTTCAATGCTGAATCACAGTAGATACCATTACTCATCGTATAGCTACCTGTTTCCATGTGGTCTTTATTTACATAACCCATCATTTTGTCCTGTGCTGCCTGTCCAAGATACTCTTTGGTATATCCCATAGATATCCCTGAACTGTCTGCACAGAATCCTGCCTTTTTATCACAAACAATACCACGCTCCGGGAAGTAGACCGCTCCGCCTCTTTGCGCATTCTGCTGTTTTTGTGCATCCTGTATTCCCTTCTCTACCTGAGCCATTTCTGCATCTGTACATCCGCTAAATCCGAAGATCATTGCTGCTGTTGCAGTCATTATTGTCATTTTTTTCATTCTATTTTCCTTTATGTTTAGTTAATATTTTAATATCTGTATTTACCGCTGTCACGGATGGCTTGGTTTCTGTTTGCATTTTCAATAGAACGCATTAATTGTTTCTCTTCAGACTTACACTCTTTGTATCCGTCTTCCCACCCTTCTCTGTACTTATGGTTATTGTCATATTTGTCAACGTTTTTCTTGAACTGATCCAACATAGATCCACCGGCCTTCTTACCACTGTCACATCCATCACCATACCCTTGTGAATAGTCCGGTCCATAACCCTGTGCTCTCATATTTTCTGCTGTGCTTGCACATCCAGTAAAGCTAAGTCCCAAAGCAACAGTAACTGTCATTGTAAAAAGTGTTTTTTTCGTTATCTTTTGCATTCCGTTTCATCCTTTTCTTTTAGATATAAAAAGCATAGCAAAAAAATAACAAGAAAAATATGAAAAAGTTGAAAAAAAACGTATATTTATCATTTTAAAAAAAAGATCATTTTAAAATGATAATTTTGTATCACTGACTCACTTCCGCAACCATTTTTCTGGATGACAGTACATTCAGCATGATCCCTAAAACCAATAAGAGTACAAGAGAAAACCCAAGGTATCTATCGGTATTGAACACACATGAAAGATTTACAATCCGAGGTTCGATGAAGGGAGTGTAGGTCTCTCCGCAGAATTTTTGACAAAGTATTTTAGAAAGCAGACCTGTCATACTTTCAAAGATCAAAAGGAGCATAGAAAAAAGCATTAACATTACAGCAAAGAACTTGACTACTTTTCTATACATTTTTTCTTATCTCCTTTTTTTCATAAAATCCTATCATGAAAGATTGACAATGTAAATATCATCTTCATCTTTTTAAAATTACAAATATGATAAACCTCCCGATTACTGCTCATTTCAAGTAAAAAAATATCTTCTGAAATGACCTTCTGAAAAAAGTTAAACCCGGTTATATTTATGTAAATGAAGTTATAAATATTACGATATAATCATAACTATATTCACAAGGAGAAAGAAATTTTGAATTCAATAAGTGATTTGCTTGTACAATACAGAGAATATGCCAAGATAACACAAAAAGAGTTGGTAGAAAAACTTTCTGTTTACAGTGATGAGTTTAGAAATCTCAATACAGTCACCGTAAGCCGCTGGGAAACAGGTACTACCGCACCCAGTCTCCTTAAAAAGAAATTACTCCTGCACTTTTTTGCAAAGTCACAGTGTCTCACTTCTGATGGTGCCTGTCATGAGATCATATATGAAGCTTATGAAAGACTCTATGAACCTTTGAGTGCAGTATTTACACGCAAATATCAGTACCTCATAGGCAACCTCCCTGAACACCGCACAGGAAAACATACTATCCAAGAT
>JAMONL010000209.1 GCA_027065815.1 Sulfurovum sp. | reverse complement strand
TGATAACGGTAATGTAACTGTACGATTTTCGTATGTTAAAACAGATGCAGAGGGAAATGAAGCACCGGCACGTATGGTTCTCTTACGTTTTTTTGATCTGCAGATCTCCGGATCGGTCTTTCATGACTTTGACGGCAATGGCAAAGTGGATGGCGAGAAGATTTCTCATTTGGATGGTGAACCACTGTATGTTACCATGGTCAACAAAGAGAATGAGATACTCTCTTCAAAAGTGGTATCCAAAGAGGGTACCTTTCTTTTTAACAACAGTGACGGGGTACAGCTCCATACCAACTATGCACTGATCATCAGTACGAAAAAAGATGTTTTTGAATCGGTATTGCCTAAAAAGTGGAGTTACTCCGGAGAGAACATCAACTCTCTGGGTACGGGGAAAGATGGACATAAAGACGGTATTGTTGTGGTTAAGATGGCTGAGAAAAATATTGGCGGAGTTGCTTTTGGTCTTGATATACGTCCTACTGCAAAAGAGATAGAGACCCCAATAGTGCTTAACCCGGGTGGGGAGACACAAGTTGTGGTACCAAAACTAGAGGGAAGTGATGCAGAAAATGGAGACAAGGTAAGGTTTTTCATTGCTTTACTGCCTCAAAATGCCACACTCTATTATAAAAGAAAAAAAGTTTCCAAAGTTGGTACGCTTATCAAAGATACAAGTCGTTTGACGATAGATCCTGATGATGGAGACCAGGTCGTAACCTTCTCATATGTGACAGCAGACAAGGTTGCTGTCACATCCTACCCGGCAACTGTCACCATGCCATTTTCAGGTTTGAAGGTCTCCGGTCAGGTTTTCATAGATGGTGACGGAAACAAGATAGTGAGGGGGACACCTACCGGGAGTCTAGACGAACAGACACTCTATGCAACGTTGGTCAGTGAGAGAAATGTAGTACTTGCCAGCAAAGCGCTTGATGTAAACGGTAGCTATGTTTTTACAGGAATTGATGGCATAAGGCCGGAATCGGAATACAATATTATTATCTCTACCCAAAAAGCTTCCAAAATATCCACCCTGCCACAGAACTGGATACATTCAGGTGAAGGGATCATGACAGAAGGGCAGGAAAGAGATGAGAAACAGGATGGAATACTGCACGTTTCTGTAAGCAAAAAAGATGTTACTCAGGCTGACTTTGGAGTTAATCAAAGACCTGAAGCAGTCGATATTGCACTTCTTGCACAACTTAACCCAGGTGCAGAGGAGAAGGTCACGGTTCCGGTCTTAGATGGAAAAGACCTTGAAAGAAGAGAAGACCTGCATTATACCATCACGACACTGCCCCAAAATGCAAAGCTCTTTTATTCGGATGAGCAGATCAAAAAAGTACCCTTTGAGCTTGGTGATCCCTCTAAATTGAGTGTTGATCCCCAAAACGGTACTTTAAATGTACAATTTACCTATAACGTAACAGACCCGGAAAATGTCTCTTCCCAAAATGCTGCAGTGATTTTACCGTTTAAAGAATTAACCCTTTCCGGGCACCTTTTCAATGATGGCAATAACGATGGCAATGTGAGTGGATCCAGTCTATACAAAGCAGATAAAACGGCGCTTTTTGTTCTTCTGATGAGTACAGAAAATAAACTACTCTCTGCCAAAAAAATAAGCAGAGATGGAAACTATATTTTTGACGGTAAAGACGGTGTACAGCCTAAGAAAAGATATTTTATAACACTGGCTACGGCAGCGAAAACAGATGCCTACGGTCTGCCTAAAGGGTGGAACAGTACCGGAGAGAAGATCAATAGTCTTGCCTTGCCGAAAGATCCTAAAACAGATGGTGTCATTCAAGTCACAGTAGCAGAGAGTGACATCAGCGATATTGATTTTGGGATCAATAAAAAGCCGATAGCAGAGAACAAAGAGACAGAACCTCAGTTGAATCCTGGATTAGAGATACAGGTTCCTGTACCAACACTGACAGGGAATGACAGAGAGAGTGGGCAAAAACTTGTCTATACGATAGAATCTTTGCCGACACTGGGAACACTCTATTATAAGGGGCAGAAGATAGACAAGATAGGCTTTGTTGTGGACGAGAGAGATAAATTGACACTGGATCCTGACAATGGCGATAAGATCGTACTCTTTGCCTATGCGACTACAGATGAAGCCGGGATCATTTCTGATCCTGCAAGAGTCAAGATGCCTTTTAGCGGCTTACATATTTCCGGTCGGGTAGTCAATAATGGAAAAGGCGACAGTTCACTCAAGGGGAAGCATATCAGAATACCGGCAAATATGCACCCTTATGCTACGCTCTTGGATGAGAATGGTACTATTCTTGCGACTAAGCCTTTAAAACGTGATGCCTCATATTCTTTTGACGGTGAGGATGGTGTCAGACCTTATGCAAACTTTACAGTAGTAGCCGGTCTGGAAGCAAATTCAACGATGCCTGTACTGCCTGCCGGTTGGACAGAAAGTAGGGTATCGACAAGCTATAAGCATGAAAGTAGTGACAGCACAAGTCAAGAGACAGACAGTGACGGACGTCTTACTGTCTATGTGTATGATAAAAATATGAATAACGTGAATTTTGGTGTCAATAAAAAGCCGACTGCAGATCCTAAAACGGTGAAAGCACAGATCAATCCCGGAGGAAAGACCAAAGTTCCTGTGCCTGTATTGAGCGGAAATGACAGGGAGAGTGGGAAGAATCTTCGATATATGATCAAAATGCTTCCGGATAATGCAATTCTATATAGTCAAAACAAAGAAGTTTTCCTCAACGATCTTGTAGATCCTCGTGCTCTCTCTTTAGACCCCGATGATGGAAAACAGACCGTGACCTTCTCTTATGTTTCCGTAGATCCGGAGAATGTTCAGTCGGACACAGCCACAGTGACCATGGACTTTACCGGTTTGAGTATTTCCGGACATATTCTGGAAGACTTTATCATCGATGGTCAGGTTAATTCGGTGATCAGTGTTGCTGATGACAAAATCACCCTTTTTGTTACACTTCTCAATAGAAACGGAGAAGTAGTCAGTTCTGTACCGGTAAAATCAGATGGAACTTACCTCTTCGATCAGAATCAAGGGGTGAATGCCCATACCAAATACCGGGTGGTGCTTTCTACAGATGCAAATGCAACGACTTCCAAACTGCCAAGAGGATGGAACCATGCGGATGGAGAGAATGTCAACTCCCTTGGAAAAGGGAATGATGGCAAAGCAGACGGAATGATCGATGTGACGGTGAGAGATATAGATCTTAAAAAGGTAGATTTCGGAGTGAATTACCTTATTCAATAGTATGACAATTTGACATACTTTGAATCTCACTCTTTTTCTTGTAGTATACTTTTTTAAAAAGGGGAGACCATGTTTATTCATATCGACATAGACAGTTTTTTTGCCTCTGCAGAACGCTCGGTAGACCCTTCTTTAAAACATATCCCAATGGCGGTGGGAAGCCGCAGTAATCTTGAGATATTTAACAAAAAGCGTACGAATATCAGACTGATGAATGAGAATAGCGGTGCTTTTGTTACCCCCGTCTTCTACTCTGATAAAAAGAAAAGTTTTGAATCGGTTTTTATTGATGACATAGAAGGGGTAAGGAAAATACGCGGTATCATTACTACAGCCAGTTATGAAGCACGAAAATTTGGTGTGAAGACCGCCATGCCCATAGCCCATGCATTGCAACTTTGTCCTCAGATGGTGGTCGTTCCTTCCCATTACACACTGTACCACATGCTTTCCTGTCAAATACATGCTTTTGTGACAGCGCATATTCCAAAGGTAGAGCAATACAGCATTGATGAATTCTTTGGAGATGTCAGCGGATGGGTCAAAGATGAAGAGGTCTATTCCTTTGCCAAAGACTTGCAGAGCAAGATACTGGAACAATTCGATATCCCTGTATCCATAGGCATATCCAAAGCCAAATGGATAGCCAAACTTGCGACAGAGTCGGCAAAACCGTATGGGGTTTTTGAAGTCAGGGATATTGATGACTATATAGAAAATATACCGATAAAAGAATTTCCCGGTATAGGCAAAGGATTTCAGGAACGCCTGGGAAAATATTATATAAGCACCCTGGGTGATGTAAAAAGGCAAAAGTCTCTTTTTTACTCCTGGAAAAAACCCGGTATTCAACTCTACCACAGAGTGACAGGTACAGATAACGAATCTATAGAGAGCAGAGGTGAAAGGAAATCCATAGGGATCAGCCGTACGTTTGATTCCATAAATGATGCAGATGAAGTTAAAAGACGTGTGATGATCATGGCACGTCATATAGCCTATATGGTCATGGCGATAGAGGTCAATCCTACATCTTATTATCTGAAGATCAATTATGAATATGGTGTAAAGGTCAAAAAAAGCGAAACAGTCAACAGGATTTTTTCAGAAAGTCTGTTTAAAAAAATCCTTTACGGCATGTATGAAGAGATATCTCACCCGGGAAGGGGAGCCATTAAACTCTCTTTGAATGTATCGAATTTTTCAAATCAACATAAAAAAACGTTTTCTCTTTTGGACATAGAACATGATATGAATGAGCAAAAACTGAGTATAGAGATCCAAAAATTGAGAGAACGATTTGGCCTTGATATCATTAAAACAGCAGATGAACTTTAATTTTCAGAAATAATCTAAACTCATAAAAATAAATTTTATGTATAATAATTTTATGAATAAATACTTAAATATGTTATCAAAATTATTTCATTATAAACATATAGATGAGTCAATGGTGGCTCGATTATATGCCTTGTCTCAAAAAAGTCTAATTGCCCTTATGTTTTTTCCTATAGTACTGGTGTACTATTTGTATCCAACACTTGGTATTACGATTATTATATGGTGGACAATATTTATGTCTCTTTCCTTTGTGAGACTTTATTTAGCTTATATTAGAAAAAATGAGCTGATAAAACTTCAGCTGCTTACTTGGTATAAACTTTTTGTCATTGCTTCATTCTCGACTGCTACACTTTTTTCATTGCTTGGAAGTATCGGACTTTTTTATCTTGATGAAGTACAGCAGATGCTGGTGGTGACCTCGCTGATAGGTTTAAGTGCCGGCTCAATGAGTTCTCTGTTCCCTGATATCCGTATTGTTATCGGGTATACGGCTATTATCCTTATCCCGACCGTCGTGTCACTTCTGTTAATCGGCAGCAGTATACATGTTATTTTAGCTTTGCTGGTAGCTATCTATTTTATTACCCAGATCATTATCATCCTGAATACCTATAAACAAAACAGTGAATTGGAAAAACGTCAAGAAGAAATTTATGAAGAACAGTTAAAACTGCTTAAAAAAGAGGAAGCGTTGGATTATTTCTTCGATCAGGCGCCTATTGGGATCTTCTCTTATGATATGGATTTAAAAGTAACAGATACCAATCAGGCTTTCTTAGACCTTTTTAGCTTGGAACGGGGAGAGATGATCGGTACTGATTTGAACACTTTACCCGATAAAAGTCCACTTCCCGTCCTGAGAAATTCGCTGCATAAAGCCGAAAGTTATTCAGGCCCGTATACATCTATCAAAGGTTATGATTTATGGGTAGAAGCACAATGCTTTCCGGTGCATAACTATGATGAAGATATTGTAGGCGGTATTTGTCTTATCGACAATAAAACCAAAGAGCATGAAGCACTCAAAGAGATAAAATATCTGGCATCCCATGATTCTTTGACTTCACTGCTAAACAGAAGAGGTCTGAGAGAGTATGTAAATGATTTTATGCAAAAAGAGGAACACAAATATTTATATTCCCTTATTGTCTACCTGGATCTCAATAAATTCAAACATATTAATGATTCTTTGGGACATAAAGCTGGTGATAAACTGCTTATTGCCGTGTCTGAGCGTTTAAAAATATCCATTAAAAAGACTTGTCTGCTAAGTAGGTTCGGAGGGGATGAATTTATTGTTGTTTCACCTTTTGTTGCCGATAATATAGATGATGCAAAGAGGGAATCAACCGCCTGTATTGAGCGTATACAAAAAGCTTTTACCGAGCCATTCCTAATAGATGCGATGAAACTATCTATTAAAACGAGTATGGGAATAGTAGTGATTGAACCCAATAATGTTAATATTGACGAGATCATACGTTTTGCAGATATTGCAATGTACCAGGCAAAAAGAACTACTTCTGATCATATTTCATATTATGATACTGATCTGGATGCAGAAAGAAAGAGGATCTTTACTTTACAGCATGGTCTGCGTTCTGCTTCAGAAAAAAAT
>JAMONL010000208.1 GCA_027065815.1 Sulfurovum sp. | reverse complement strand
ATGATCAAAATAAATGAATAATAAACCACCAGCATAATGATGGAAAGTGTCCATGCAAACCTGCTTCGCTCTTTGACGAGTTTCTGATATTTCGGGTTATTTTTAACCTGCTCTACTTGTTCTTTTGTCATAATTTTCCTTTTTAAAAGTTGTAATTGGCAATAAGTCTGTACTCATCCCATCCTGTACCACTATATGAGAAATCTCTTGGAAAGTTTCCTCTAAATCTCAACTGGAGTCCTTTAACAGATTCCGGTGTATAGATAAAATCAAAACCAGCTTCAGTTGCAGTCCAGGAATTTCCAGGGCTGTAAGCATTCTCTTCACCTACATCAAAACTGGTGTAGTATGTTGTTGCTTTAAGGTTTAGACCCAATTTTTTAAAGTTATATGTTGCCGCTACTTTCCACGCATCTGTGTTGGCAAAGAACATATGTCTTGTTACCATACCCTGTGTAAAGGCCGGCATACCACCCCAAGGAGTGATCGTTCCAAGGTTGTTAGAACCACTGGCACTACCTGAAGTAGAATATGCCGCATAGGCAGTAAGTCCTTCATATTTTACACCGATCTTTCCTGCACCATAATTACTGCTTATTCCGGCTCCGGTCAAACGTTCAAGGTAAGTACCAATATCACTCTCGTTAATATATTGTGCTGCAGCAAAGATACCTACATCTTCATTTAACTTATAGTTATAGTCTGCCTGCAGATACACCGCATTAAGAATATCCCATCCGATATAATCCCATGCCTGTAGTTTTAATCCTTCTATCCCACTATATACCGCTGCAATGGCTGTAACACCTGCCGTACTGTTATCCAGACCTGTTTGCGTTTCATCACCCAAAGCAATGGTTCCCATATTCACAAAGTTACCACTCAGTCCAAGTTCAGCACCTAAACCATAACCACTATGCAGCGCAAGCATTGAACCTGGCTGTGTAAGATCATGTTTCATATACACATTTGAAAATGTCCCAACTGTTTCTCTGAACACATGACCTGCAATCAACGTAGTGTCTTCAATATCTGTATTGGTAACCAATGCTGCTTCAAAAAGGTTTGGAAGCATACGGGCATCATCAGCCCCTGCCAATGGTGTATCTAATCTCATACGACCAGCTTTTAGCGTAGTATTACCTGTTTTATACTTCAAATATGCCTGACCGATAAAGGTATAATTGTCACCATTATATCCTTGAAGTGAGGGGTCATATCTTGTTGTACCCAACCCATCTCGGAAGTCATCTTCAAGTGATTGGTCATGGATCTCAAAAGCATAAGTACCATACACTGCCGCTGTTGCAGAAAAACCATTAAAGTCAGGGGTGGTATACCCAATATAACCACCTGCAGCCCATGCATTACGGTTATTTGTAGAACCATTTGCATAAAGGTAAGTTCTATCTACATAAAAAGATCTTGCCTGCCCAAAGATCTCGCCGTTTTTCTTGTCACCGTCATGAATAGTGTCAAGCACCGAATCACCATGAGTGATCATTCCATCAATACTTGGTGTATCATAAGCTTGCGCCATACCTGCTGCAAGCATTGCAACAAGACTTAATTTTACTAATTTCATATCTTTCTCCTTGTAAATTTCACAAGTTTAGTATGTAATAGAAAAATAGCATTAAAATAGCATTGAGGTTTTTACTTTAAATTTGACACTTAAAAAATAAACTTGTATCGTTTAGTTACACTTTTGTTAACGATCAGTTAATATTCAATAATGTTTGTTGATCTTGTATCCTATGCCCTTCAGACTCTCAATAAGATCTTCTTTAAGCATTTGTCTTACTCTGTGTACTTCTGCCCTTATTGTGGCATTGTCAACCGGGGTATCGTCCCACACATAGTATCTTAGCATGTCAAAATCAACGATTTTGTTGATGTTACTGGCAAAAAGGTGAATGATCTGTGCCTGCTTGGGCGTCAATATCTGCTCTACCTTGTCAAAAAACAATCTGCATTTCTTAAGGTCATACGTGTACATTTTAGAGATCTTCACAATACTTTTAGATTCTACTTTTGCCATTTTCAGCAGTCGATCCATATGTAATGTAAGTTCTTTGAGATGAAAAGGTTTTTTCAGGTAATCGTAACAGCCAAGTTCATAGGCTTTTGATATCTGTTCTATCTGTGTAATAGCAGAGATGAAAATAGTCGGTACAAAGATCTTCTCTTTCTGCAGATTTTCAAGAAGAGTAAGACCGTCGATGGTTGGAGTATTGATATCAAAAATAAAAAGATCATAGGCATTTTCCATGGAAGCTTCAAATGCTTCCTGTCCATCTTCAAATGCATCTATGTCATATCCTGTATCTGTCAAGTATTCTACAATGGCACTCTGCAGCATCAATTCATCTTCAAGCAATAAAATTTTCATCGATAGCAAACCTTACACGATATTATTACTGAAAGTATAGCTAAATATCGTTATCTCTGCATTGGAATTTACTTCCACCAGAACATGCTCTTTTTTACAAATAGAGTGCACGATCTCCAGTCCCAGGCCAAAACCTCCCTGTTCATCTTCTTCCTGATGGAAAGGTTCAAAGATCCGGTCGGTATCATCTATCTGTTTTGAGTAAGTCATGAACTCCAGCACTGCCCGATTCCTGACTTTTTTCAATGTGACTTTAATGTCTGTATTTTTATTGGCATACTTGATCGCATTGGAAAGATTATTGTCAACAATTCTCTGTAGCTCTATATCTGAAAAAAGTATTTTGATTCCCTCTTCTATCTCAAAAACGATCTTATGCCTGTTCCCTTTTGCAATATCTTCAAAAAAAGCTATGCGCCCTTCGAGGAAAAGAGAAAAGAAGATCCACTGCTTCTCATACTCAAAACGGTCTTTCTTCACCATATAACTAAGGTCATCATAAATAGTCGCGATCATCTTGCTTGCTGCTTCGATCTTTGACATATATTTATCTTCACCAAATTTCATTTTACGTATATCAATATGCATCATAATGACCGTAAGCGGTGTATTGATCTCATGGATAGAGTGTTTAATAAATGAATCCTGTGCTTTTACCAAAGAATCACTGAACTCCTTCTCTTTTTCAAGCAGTCTGTTCTGTTCACTGAGATCTTTTGTCTTTTGCTCTACCCTTTTTTCAAGATCAAGGTTGAGTTCTTGCAGTTTCTCTTTTCTTTTATGGATCGTGGAAACCATTTCATTGATGTACCTAACCATTTTTTTAAATTCTGAAAGATGGATCTGTTCTTCATCTATGGTAGTATGGCTTTTGGCTGCCTCTTTGAAAAATCGGGTGAAGGCATTGATCTCTTTTTCAATCAAATGATTGATCAAACCCAAACCTGTCAATCCTATGCCGAAAAGAATGACCGTTAAGGAGAATATCTCCATCATATATTTGATCAATCGGTCTTTCAACGCTTTCTTTTGTACCAATATCAGTTTTTCAACTTCATCCAGATAGACACCTGTACCTATCATCCAATTCCAAGGTTTAAATGCTCTGGCATAGGAAATCTTGGCTGTAGGTATTTCTGTGACAGGTTTTTTCCACATATACTCAACAAATCCACCATCCGGTTTTTGAGATACGGCGATAAGATCTTTAATGACATACACACCGTTTGGATCCTGGAAATCATAAAGATTCTTACCTTTATTGTCCAATTGCAGGGGATCTGACAGATTCGTTCCGTTAAAATCATAGATAAAGATATATCCTGTACCATCCTGCCGTCCATAAAGTTGTTCTATGGTGTTCAACACTTCCTGTTTTAATGCTTTTTCAGGTAAATGTTCTCTGCTGTTATGATAGACGTAGTCAATATAGTTGATAACCCTGTTCGTATCGAAGGAAATAGTCTCTTTCTGGTTCTTAATATACTTGTTCCGTATAGAAATAATATCTCTGTCAAAATCGTTGTATTCTTCATAGATAACAAGAAAAGCAAACACCATGACCAATAAAAGAATAATAAACATACCCCATACATAGATGGTCGTGATCCTTTTATTCTTAAATATGTTCATTGTTATATAAAAATTAAACTATTTCGATCTTTTCAACCACATCAAGGCCGAAACCAGCCAGTCCGACAAATTCGGTATCTTTATTTTTGGTAAGAAGATTGATATTCTTAATTCCCAGGTCTTTCAGTATCTGTGCGCCTACACCAAACTCTCTGGCCTGTTCTTTGGAGATCACTTTAGTATCTAAGAATATGATCACGCCACCATTTTGCTTTAAATAGTCAATGGAGTGATTCAACGCATTGAAACGTTCATTATCCAGTATAAGTTCGATATCTGTACTGATATTATGGAATTTAACATTGGCCGTTTCATGGGCTTTATAAAACCTGATAGCGGTATGGGTACGTTCCAAATGATCTTCATAAATGATCTTTTCAACTTTTGTATCTCTGAATTCACACTCTTCGGCCGAGACACGGTGAATCAGTTTTTCATTTGCCAAACGGTATTCAACAATATCAGAAATGTAAATGATGGTCATATCATGTTCTTTTGAAAAGATCTCCAGATCATCCATACGTGCCATTTTCCCATCATCTTTAATGATCTCACAGATCACTGCTGCCGGCGCAAGCCCTGCCAGTTTACAAAGATCCACAGAACCCTCTGTGTGTCCTGTTCTGACCAGCACTCCTCCATCTTTGGCAATAAGGGGGAAGATGTGCCCGGGACGTACAAAATCATCTGCAACGGTCAAAGGATTGGCAAGTTTGGAAATACAGTCATCTCTTTCATCCGCAGAAATACCCGTTGTGGCATTTGAAGAATCGATCGAGACCGTAAATGCCGTTTCATGGTTTGACACATTGTTACTTACCATAGGCAAAAGATCCAGTTTCGCGGCGATCTCTTTGGTTACAGGTGTACAGATAAGCCCTCTGGCTTCTTTTGCCATGAAGTTCACCATCTCCGCTGTTGAGAAGGTTGCCGCATAAACAAGATCACCCTCATTCTCTCTGTCTTCATCATCCATCATGATGACCATTTTTCCGTGTTTTATGTCATCTATTGCTTTTTCAACTCTTTCTATTGCATCATTGATCATTTGGTATCCTCTAAATAAATTATAAATTATTGGTAATTCATGCAATTATACCTCAAAAATAAAAATTTTTACATTTTTTCTAAAAAGCTCTTGACAATAGAAATATTTGGTGCTATAATGCCGTCCACATAAGCAATATGTCTTATGAGGATTGGGGTATCGCCAAGCGGTAAGGCACTAGTTTTTGGTACTGGTATTCGGGGGTTCGAATCCCTCTACCCCATCCATTTGGATTTAAGGTTGAATATATTTATTCAAGCTATAATCTCACTCCAATTAAGTCAGAAGACTTATAAATCCCTGTCGCGGGGTAGAGCAGTTTGGTAGCTCGTCGGGCTCATAACCCGAAGGTCACAGGTTCAAATCCTGTCCCCGCAACCAATTTAAATCCCTACTACATCATCAGTAAAGACACTTTCAATAAGAAATATACTCTAAGTCACTATTTTTCTATAACAATTGGGCACACTTTCAATTATACTAATCTCTCGCCAATTCTAATCACTAACGCAATTCCACCTGTTGATAAAATAATTTTTCATAACAACAATCGTATATTTCTACGCAATACTGCTGGTGAATTTGAAAGAAGGTATAATATGAGATGTCTAAAACTGAGGCTTTTTACTGAATTGAAAAGTGTCTAGGTTATAGAGGTCATTCCAGGCTATAAATAGATCAGCAAGAAGAAACAAAAAAACTACTTGAAAAAATGTAAATTTGGGTAAATTTAATTTAAGATAAACACCGGCCGGAGCAAAGATGAAAAAAATAATAATTACAAGCATATTTATAACAACTCTAAATGCAGAACCAATAATAACAGAAGATATGATTTTTGAAAGTATAGAAAATGCCATAGTCAACGGATACAAAGGACTAAAAAAACTAGGAAATTATGAATACAAAACACATGTACAAGGAGAAAAAAATTACTATTGGTACTTCAACAAAAATCAAAAAATGCAAAGAGAACTTAAAAAAAAGAACATAGACTATTGGACAATACTAAAACAAAAAATGTACCCAGTAAAAGTATATGACAACTCAAAAGAAGCAGAAAGAAAAAAATATATCATACTCTCCGAACTATCAAAACAAAACAATATAAAAATAACAAAAAAAGAAAATATAAATATTAACCAGGAAGAGAAAGAAAAGGAAAAAAGAAAAAATGCAAAAGAAGAATTAAAAAAACAAATGAATTTTTAGCTTTGAGCAACTTTTAATAAATAGACAAGAAAAGTGCTTACGCCTTCCTTTTCTTCCTCTTGCGGTGCCGTAGCTTCTCATCGTAGCCACAGCACTTTACTTTACATATCAAATTTTAATGAAAAAACGAGGAAGTAAAGAGTTAATTCCTATGTATCACATCAATAGGTCGGCTATGGACTGCGGAGCTTAAATCACTAAAAATTTCATCTAACCCTTTTATGTAAGATTCTTGCATTTTTAACTTGAATGCCTCCTCGTTCTTCTTGATCCCACTTCTCAGTTTGGCCTCAAATGCTTCTCTAGTCAATACTTCATCAATCTCACTCACAGCAAAATCCACACCTATCCAGGTCAATGTTCCAGTTGCTGCCCCACAGACAATTGCCCATGGTCCGCTGGGCGCACAAACAGCAAGTCCTGTTGCCGCACCGCCAAGGAAGGTACCTGTCTTTGCAACCGCTTTCACACCCGATTTTGCCAAAAGCTTTACAAGTATTGTTTTTGTTAGCACAATAGTCACTCCTGCTTGTCCTACCTTGTATGCCATAGCTGTTTTCTCCAAAGAGTTTTTTGCTTTTAAAAATGGCTCTTCAATTGTTTTCTTGATGCTTTGTAACTGCTCAAGATCAGAAGCAGAGAGCGTAATATTTTCATCTTTAACGATGGCATGCAAAAGATTATCTTTTGACTGTGTGATCTGTTTTTGCGTATAGTCATTTATTCTCATTTGCAAAGCATATATCTGACGGTCAAATTCTCCATCTCCAAAGAGAACCTGTTGAATTTCATCTCTGCTTTTTTGAGCATAACTTTTTGTAGCATTCAACGACGGATAAACAACCTCTTCGTTCCAAACATATTTATTGACTTTATACTTCCAGATCTCCCAGGCATCCGAAATCTTTTTGACGGCTACCTGATAAATAGAAATGTAGTCACGATACCAGGTATACTGCTTATCTGTATATGCCGGAATATTTGCATACACACTTTGGAACACATGACTCACTTCAGTATCTATATAACTGTTGACCGCTTTTACTGTAGTATTGTGTTCTTCTTTTGTAACTTTATCAATGGTATCTAAGATAGAAGGTATCGTTGTTCTATTAGTTTCAAGACCTACCGGTTCAGGTATCAACTCATCAGGCATGAACGTCAAGGTGATCACCACAAATAAAACAATAATACCAAAAAAGCCTATGGAGAAGTGATCCAGTTTATACTTGCCTATTTTTGAAAATATCTTCTCCCAGGATACAGTTGCACTGAGAATAAGTTGTGAAAACACCCAAACATAAAATGTCTGCACTATTAAAAAAAGTGCCCATGCAGCGATTAAATACATCGAACTTTCAAAATATGATGAGGCCTTGTACATTGCCCACCATTCAAGACCTTCTCTGACATTATCATACGTTTGTATGAAGGAAATTACTTGACAGGAAGCATCTACAGTACGCTCCTTAGCATTTGCTACGGTTTGGACAATAGAACTATCCACAAATTGAGGCGGCTGAGAATAAAGCATAATAACGGTTAATACTGGGATGATGATCGTAATATTAGCAATAATGGTTGATCTGCGTGCCACAAGGTTTGTCACATCATTTTGCGTATGCTTCGCAAAATATATTGTGAAGAACTTGTATAGACCCAATATCAACACGATATCACTAAACATTGCCAATGCTATTTGTTCACTCCAATGCATCATACTTACAAGAAGCAGTATGCCAAGGATCAATGCCTTGATAAAAGAAAGTAAAAGAACAAACCATTTTCGGCTAAACCAGGTGTAAAATAGAGTGCCTTCCTTGAAAACAGCATTTGCCAAACTCTTACGATAAAGCAGTCGACCTTCTGCAAATATCATCGTTAGAAAAAATGTTGTGATTGACAGAGTAACGACAAATAGAGTACAACTTGTATCAAAAATCTTCCATGAGAAGAGAATTAATACAAGCACAACTGTTTTAAGCATGTTTGCATGTATCATGGTCATAAATTTTCCTTCTCTCTTTCAAAAAGTGGCATGATCAATTCATTAGAGGATTTGAATTCTTTATTATCAGCTTTTTTTGCACCTTTTTTTGATTGTACTCCTAAATAATACTATAAGTCAATAGATATATGAATACATATAAAAGCATATTGTTTATGCCCATAGATAGATAAAATCAAAAATCTGTGCTACAATCCATTTTCAAAACAGAAGGCAAAAACAGAAGGTAAAAAATGGAAACTCTCTTTGTATACGGTACACTTATGCCAAACTGTCCCAACGGGCATATACTGGAAAATATTGTCGGTAAATTTGTCCCTGCGACTGTCAGCGGCGAGCTCATAGGGGCGGGCTGGTCAGCCTCTATGGGTTACCCTGGAATCAAGCTGGATCATGAAGGTGACACTGTGCACGGTTATCTTTTCTATTCCCACAACCTCTGTGACAATTGGGACTACCTGGATGCCTTTGAAGGTGAAGAGTTTGTGCGTACTGCAGTAAGTGTGGAACGCTATGATGAGTTAGATATAGATACATACATTTATGCTTTGAAGGATGACAGAGAGTCTCTCTTGGAAGAATGAAGCATCTTTATAAAAATCCGATTTTTATCAACTTCAATCGATCACTGACTGTGTAAATTATTTAAATAATATCCTTCTTATAAAGCTTACAAAAATAATTTCAAAAGATTTCAATATAAAATACTGTAATATTGCTCATATATGAAATTATTTAATCCGCAAATAGATCAAAAACCGTCTTCAGATTCTCTCAGTGAAGAGATACAAAAAAAGCTTTTGTATCATCTCTATGAAAATACGCAAAAAACGCTTATTCCGCTATTTGCACTGACTGTCATCTTTTTTAGTTTCCTTAAAGATATTGTACCGGGCTACATCATCTATTCATGGGGATTTTTATTAATATCACTGACATTCCATAGACTTTATGATGGATACAGATATCTTCATCATGACTATAGTCAAATTTATAAGAAATGGCATATAAAGCTCTCATATCAAGCGTATATCACAGCTTTATTGTGGGGGAGTATTATCTTTTTTATTCCCTATATCCAAAATTCCTATCTCTCTCTCATGGCATACCTGTTCATTATGGGTATCGGAAGTGGCGCAGCAAATTCGTTCTCTTCGTCTCAACGTATTATCATGTTCTATCTCATCATCCTTTTTTCACCTATGTTTTTTCATTTTCTTTTCTTGGGAACGGCTGTGGGATTCGTACTTGCCGCATCTATGATCATTTACTATTTCACTTTACACCATATTTCCAAAAACATCAGACACTCACTGATAGAAGCGTATGAACAGGAGGAGAAAGACAAGGTCATACAAAGTGTACTTCATAAAGAACTGGATAAGCTTAGTTCTCTCTTTAAAAATGCACCGATCGGCGTTTTTTATTTTGATCTGGATTTAAAGATCGTTGACTTTAATGAAGCTTTCACAAAACTGTATGATACGGATGTTTCACTATTGAAAGGATTGGATCTACGTAAACTTCCTGACCAGAGACCTTTTTCAACAATTGAAAAAACACTGACAGAAGGTGTACAATTCTATAGTGGTCCCTATACTACGGTAGAAGGAAGAGAAGTTTGGATAGAAGCGAAAGCTTCTCCTATCATCAACAGTAAAGGCGAGGTACTTGGCGGTATCGTCTTGGTAGAAAACAAAACAGCCGAGAAAAAGGTGATTGATGAATTGAACTACATGGCAAGGTATGATGCCTTAACATCTTTGGCAAACCGAAGAAACTTTATGGAGTATATGCATCAGCTTATCAAGAAAAAAGAGCATACTACCCAATACTCTATTCTTTTTTATCTCGATCTCAACCAATTCAAAACGATCAACGATACGATGGGACACAGCGTAGGTGATCAACTTTTGATCCAGGTAGCCAATAGATTGAAAAAACTGGCAAAAAGGGGAAATAACTTAAGCAGATTGGGAGGGGATGAGTTTGTGATCGTTCTTCCTTTTGTTGCAGACAGCAGAGAAGAAGCCTTCAACGTAGCCGATACATACAGCTATGATCTTAAGAAAGCCTTCAATTCAGCTTTTCTGGTCGAAGAGATGCATCTCCATATCAAGTGTAGTATCGGTATTGTCATAATCGAACCGGAATCACATAATATCGAAGAGATCGTACGATATGCAGATATTTCAATGTATGATGCCAAACGAAAAGGCAGTGATACGATCGCCTATTACAATTTCCAATTAGATACAGAGAGAAAAGAACTTTTCAGTTTGCAGCATGACCTTCACCGCGCTATCGAAGACCATCAGCTTAAGCTCTATTATCAGCCCATAGTAAATATCAAAGATGACAGCTTGCAGGCAGCGGAAGCATTGCTGCGCTGGGAACATCCGACAATGGGTATTTTGACTGCGGAAGAGTTCATCCCCTTAGCAGCAGAATCTGGTTTGATCGATGATATTGGCTGGCTTGTGATCGACATGGCCTGTCAGCAGATCTCAGAGTGGAAAAAGCTGTCACTCTTTTTAATACCGTATATTTCTATCAATATAGATGCAAAACAATTACAGAACAGCCATTTCACAGAAAAGTTCTTTGGACTGCTTGAACAGTACAATATACAAACAAGCGAGATCAAACTGGAAATCACGGAGAATTCCCTGATTGAAAATTATATACAGACACAAGAGATCATCAAAACACTTCATGATCAGGGAATCCTCTGTGCTATTGACGATTTTGGAACAGGTTACTCTTCCCTCTCCTATCTCAAAAAATTCTCTTTTTCTGTTTTGAAAATCGACAGAGAATTTATTAAAGATATTCTCGATAAACCGGAAAACATTTTTTTGGTAGAGAGTATCATTTATATTGGTAAAAAACTTGGATATCATATTGTCATTGAGGGAATAGAGACAGAAGAACAGAGAAATCTCCTCAAAGAGATAGACGATACCCTGCAATATCAGGGGTATCTTTTCAGTCCGGCACTTACTGCAAAGTCTTTTCAAGAGAAATTTTCGCACTAATTACTTAATATACGGACTTTTTCTCTTGACCCATTGGCATTTTTGTGCTATAAATAAGAGTATATATATCTGATTAAGGATTATCGATGGCAAATGAAGGATTGAACAAAGCAGTTTCCGGTGAATATGCGCTTGGTTTTGAGATAGACATTGAAACAGAAACAGTACCTCCCGGACTGGATGAAAATACTATTGCATTTATTTCAAAAAAGAAAGAAGAGCCTGAGTGGATGCTCGAGCTTCGTCTCAAAGCATTGAAAAAATGGGAGACCATGACAGAGCCCCACTGGGCACATTTGGATTATGAGCCTATAGACTACCAGTCCATTTCCTATTTTTCTGCACCCAAAGAGGGTATCGACAGTCTGGATGAAGTGGACCCGAAGATTCTGGAAGCCTATGAAAAGCTCGGTATCTCTTTGGAAGAACAAAAGCAGCTTGCAGGCGTAAAAGTCGCTGTGGATGCCGTTGTGGATTCTGTTTCAGTCAAGACCACATACTCTGAAGAGTTAAAGAAACACGGAGTCATCTTCTGTTCCATTTCAGAAGCCATACGTGATTATCCGGAACTCATTAAAAAGTATATGTTCTCCGTAGTACCTATGGCGGACAATTACTTTGCAGCTTTGAATTCCGCGGTCTTTACTGACGGAACATTTGTTTACATCCCCAAAGGGGTACGCTGCCCTATGGAGTTGAGTACCTACTTCAGGATCAATGCACTCAATACAGGACAGTTCGAACGTACGCTCATCGTAGCAGATGAAGGTTCATACGTCTCTTACAATGAAGGCTGTTCAGCCCCTACCCGTGATGAACATCAGTTACATGCGGCAGTCGTTGAACTTATCATCCTTAAAGATGCAGAGATCAAATACTCCACCATTCAGAACTGGTATCCCGGAGATGAGAATGGTAAAGGCGGTATCTACAACTTTGTAACCAAAAGAGCCATTTGTAAAGGCGACAATTCCAAAGTTTCCTGGACACAGGTGGAGACGGGTTCTGCTATTACCTGGAAGTACCCAAGCTGTATTTTGAAAGGTGACAACTCGGTAGGTGAATTCTACTCGGTTGCAGTTACCACCCTTGCACAGCAGGCTGATACCGGTACAAAGATGATACATCTTGGGAAAAACACCTCTTCAACCATCATTTCAAAAGGTATTTCGGCCATGAAAGGTCAGAACACTTACAGAGGTTTGGTGAAGATAGGTGCTAATGCCACGGGATCACGGAACTACTCCGAGTGTGACTCCCTGCTCATAGGCAGCCAATGTGGCGCACACACATTCCCCTACCTTGAGTCAAAAGACACACAGGGACAGGTGGAACATGAAGCAACCACTTCAAAAATTTCGGATGAACAGCTTTTTTACCTGAGACAAAGAGGTATTAACGAGGAAGATGCCGTGAGTATGATCGTTCATGGTTTCTGTAAACAGGTCTTTTCACAACTCCCTATGGAGTACGCAGTGGAAGCCAAAGCATTATTAGAATTAACATTAGAAGGAAGTGTAGGATGACAAAAAGTAACAATGGTAGTATTATGACCATAGAAAATTTACAAGCAAAGATCGGTGACAAGAACATACTTAAAGGGCTGAACCTCGAGTTAGAGCCGGGAAAAGTACATGCCATCATGGGACCCAACGGTGCAGGTAAATCAACACTTTCAAAAGCACTCGTAGGACACTATGATGTTGAGATCACCGGTGGGGATATTATTTATAAAGGTAAAAGCATTATAGACATGGATGCTGAAGAGAGAGCATTGGAAGGGATATTCCTTTCATTCCAGCACCCTGTAGAGATACCCGGAGTCAACAATGCCTACTTTTTAAGAACTGCACTCAATGCCAAACGTAAACACGAAGGTAAAGAGGAGCTCAATGCAGCAGAATTCCTCAGACTGATGAAAAGCCATCTTGAGATGCTCGGCATGAAATCAGACATGATCAGCCGTTCCCTGAATGAAGGTTTTTCCGGTGGAGAGAAAAAGCGTAATGAAATTTTACAAATGCTCATTTTAGAGCCTGAAGTGATCATCCTTGACGAGATAGACTCGGGGCTGGATATCGATGCACTCAGAGCTGTATCGGAGGGGATCAACAAGATGAAAGACGGCAAACGTTCTTTCCTTGTCATTACGCATTACTCCCGTATACTTGACTATATTGAACCAGACTATATTCATGTTCTCAAAGACGGACGCATCATTAAAACTGCTGGCCCTGAACTGGTAGCACAACTTGAAGAGCATGGTTATGATGCCATAGAGGAAGCGTAATGAAACTCTCTAGCTTAAAAGATTTACAGCCAAATGAGCTTGCTGCTTCTTTGAATGTGAAAGGAAGAGAAGTTTTACTTGAACGTCTGGCTACCCTTGGGTTGCCAAGCAAAAAAAGTGAAGCCTACCGCTACTTTGACGTGGAATCTCTCTTGGATACTGAATACAAGCTCCTCAGCTACATGCCAAAGACCATTGAGGTCGGTGAGAAGATCATCATTGAGAATGGTATTGTGGTCTCTGCACCCAAAGGGCTGCGTATCTATTATGAACCATGTGAAATGATAGACCCTGAGCATTTTGACCCTATGTATTACCTGGGGCACCTACTCTCCGGGCATACCATCAAAATAGAGATCGACGGAGATGTGGAGCTTGACCTTGAGCACCATTTGACTCAGAGCGATGCACTGATCAACTACAGGATCGTACTCTACAACCAAAGCAACCGTCATGCCACCCTGTATGAAAATTTTGTGGCGGACGATATTCAGAACACTTTGCTTCTCTACGGCTATGATATGCATATTGCCCGTGATTCAACCCTGAATGTAGTGAAACTTCAGACCATGAAAAATGAAAACTATGACATGATCGCCTCCCATAAGATCAATGTTGCCAAGCAGGCAAATGCCCTGCTAAAAACATTTGACCTGGGTGGAGACAAAGGGCTTCAGCTTCTTAAAATAGATCTGGACACACATGCACACGTGGAAGCAGGACACTTGCTTTACCTCAATAAGGAGTCAAAACGCGGTATGGTCTCTCAGATCATCCACAAAGGAGAATATTCTACTTCCAAGCAGGAAGCGAAGAATATCCTTGACGGTCACGCCAGAGGGATCTTTGATGCGCTCATCAGAGTGGAAGAGACAGCCAAATTTACCAAAGCACAACAAAATTCAAAAGCCATACTTCTACATGAAGAGGCTTACATGGTAGCCAAACCACAATTAGAGATCTACATCGATGAGCTGGAAGCGTCACACGGTGCAACCACAGGACAACTGGATGAAAAACAGCTTTTCTACCTGCAAAGCCGGGGTATCTCTTATCTGGAAGCCAGAAAGATGCTGGTCATCGCTTTTGCCAATACACTGATAGAAACAGTCAAAGATGCGAGACACCAAGAACGGATAAAAGCTGCCTTTGAAGAGGTCTTTTATGCCACAAAGCATAATGCATAATTTGAAAAAATACCCTAAGGGTACATTGCATTGCACCAAAATAAGGAACTTAACATGAGCATTGAATCGACCATAGCACAGTATAAAGAAGACTTTGACCTCTTTCCTTCAGCCAATGATAAGTTGGAATATATCTTTGACCTGGGGAAAAAACATACTACCCTGCCTGATGAAGAAAAAAATGATGCCACTTTTGTACACGGCTGTGCTTCTGCTGCCTGGCTGACGGGTGAATGTAAAGACGGTACACTTATCTTACGGGGAGAAGGTAGCTCGGAAATGGCAAAAGGTATGTTAACTCTGCTGCTTGATATCTTTGGTAACCGAAGCGCCGACGAGATACTCTCTTTTAACCCGGAAAAGCTACAGGATATGGGCATCATTGAACTACTTTCTCCTGTACGTCAACAAAGTTTGGAAGCCTTTTTGAACATGGTGTACGGGTATGCCAAACGATGTAAAGAGGGCACATTGTAGGGTAATGTTGTTCCAATGATTTATTGTCGGTTGAAACCGACCCTGCAAATATTTTATAAAAGGAAATATGAAGATGATTGATATTAATAATATACAAAAAGACGATATCCCTACCACAGCCGAAGAACTGAAAGCTTATGAGGAAAAGTTCGGGGGTTCCGGCGAAGTAGAAAAAGCTGCCAACAAATCGACCAAACCAATGTCCGTGGAAATACAAAAAGCCATGGCAGAGAACAAGGCGGCATTCCTTGCAAAACTCCCCAGTGACGATGAAATGGTAGAACGTGTGGTCGAACAGTTAAAACAGATCTACGATCCGGAACTTCCTGTCAATATCTATGATCTGGGACTGATCTACCAGATCGAGTGCTGGACCAGTGAAAAAACTTCACTTAAAGAGTGTAAGATCACTATGACACTTACTTCTGCCACCTGCTCCATGTCTGAAGTGATCGTCGACCTGGTAAAAAGTATTGCTTACCGAGAAGAGTACCTTGAGAGTGTAGAAGTGGAACTTGTCTTTGACCCGCCCTGGTCTCAGGAGAGCATGACAGATGAAGCAAAATTGGCAATGGGATTATTATAATACTTGCCAGCTTTTTAAAGTACTTAATAGAGATAAAAAAAGTAATATAAATATAATCTGTAGTTAATATTGTCATTACTTTTACTTTTTGACGTAAAAAGTTCTAGTTTAAGCTTTGTTCTATATATAACTCATTAAAATAATTGGATAAAAAACTTTAAAGGATCGATATGTCAAAAAAGATATCACACAGCAAAGCACTGGTTGAACTTCTTCATGGCGACCAAGAGAGTGGAATGAGCCGAAGAGATGCTATGAAACTCATGGGCTTGACCGGTGGTGCTGCAATGATGATGGGGGCGCCTGTATCTGCAGAAGCAGGACCAAGTTCAGATAAAAAAGTCAAAGTACTGGTTGTAGGTGCTGGAGCCGGCGGTATTATGGCACTTGCAAGACTTCACTCTGCATTGCCAAATGCTGAATTTACAATTATTGCACCTAATGAAACCCATCTCTATCAGCCGGGTCAGGTCTTTATAGCAGCGGGTCTTTACACACATGATGATGTAGTCGGTCACAACAAAAACTTTATTCCTTCCGATGTCAACTGGATCAAAGATGAAGTCAAAACATTTGATCCGGATAACAATAAGGTTATTACACGGGCAGATAAAGAAGTCTCTTATGACTATATGGTCGTCGCAACCGGTATCGTTTACCACTATGACTGGATCAAAGGTTTGACAGAAGCAGATATCGGAACAAACGGTATTTCATCTGTTTACCTCAATAACCTTGAGGAAGGAACAACCAAGGGTGCTGAAGTAACCTGGATATGGTTCGATGAGCTCAAAGAGGCAGCAAGAGGAGGGAAAAAACCGACAGCGATCTATACACAGCCCAATACACCTATTAAATGTGGTGGTGCACCTCAGAAGATCTTGTATCTTTCAGCAGATCACTTGAGGAAAGAAAACCTGGGCGCAAACTTTATTTTTGCAACCAACGGCGGTAAACTCTTTGGTCTTCCGACGATCGATGCCTCCCTGCATGAGGTACAAAAAAGGTATGATGAGATCACCAATAAGTTCAAACATAATCTCGTAGCGATGGATGTAAAAAATAAAGTAGCTACTTTTGAAGAGCGTTATGAAATAAAAGGTGAATATGATGAAGATCTAAAAGAATACGATATGATCACCAAAAAACGTATGGTTGACATCAAATACGACTTTATCCATGTCGTACCGCCAATGGGACCACCTCAGGCAATGGTTGATTCTCCTCTGGGATGGCAGAAAGGAACTGCGAAAGGCTGGCTTGAAGTTGATCAGAAAACACTTCAACACAGAAGATACCCGAATGTATTCGGTATCGGTGATGTCTGTGGTATCCCTAAAGGAAAAACAGGCGGATCTGCCAGACACCATGGGCCAATTCTTACAGGAAACCTGGTATCACAGATCAACGGTGAACCACTTAAAGAAGTATTTGACGGATACACGGTATGCCCATTGAAGACGCAATACGGCAAGATCGTCATGGCAGAGTTTAACTATGAGGGTCTTGCTCCAACCATGCCATTCCTGGATCCTGCAACACCAAGATGGTTTTGGTGGGCATTTGACCTCTATATGCTTAAACCAATGTACTGGCACCTTATGCTTAAGGGTTGGTTCTAAAATACCTTTTTCAAGCAAGCCTGACTTCAGGCTTGCATTTTTACTGTTTTAATTTTTAATTTCGTTTTTAATTCATTTATTTTTCATCCCTAAAAACTGCTATAATATTATAAATACTTCAAAGGAGTTATATCATGGAAAAAGAATTTAAAGATCTATTGGATCAGGCAAAAAAGCTAGTCGACAATGCAGGAGAAGAATATGATCTTGCTGCACTGAAAGCCCATCTTGCAAAAATGGAAACTGAAGACAAATGGGAAGATACTCAGAAAGAACTTTACCATCTCTATGGTGAGTCCAAAGTGGAAATTGAAAAACTGTCGAAAAAAGTCGGTGAAGAACTTAACGATATTATGCTAAAACTGACACAGATCGTTTAAAGTATATGGTTAAAAAGTTTTTTTTATTTGCGTTCATGGTTCTTTTCACTGCCTGTAGTACTTCTCAGGTGAATTTTTATAATGACAGGATCATGATACAAAGCGGAAACAGCACTTCATACTATGATGGACAGCTAATCGGCAAATACAATGAAAACTTTTCAACACTCTTTATTGATCAGAAAATCCTGCAAGTACCTCAAGGAAATCTTATCGTCTATGAACATGCAAGGACAGACCTGCAATATGAATTCGGACCCAGCCTGCAACGTATTGTCCGGATCGTATTCGATGCCAGGCAGATCATACCTGTCTATATAGGTTCACAACTTTCAGCATATCATATACTCCTTCCCAAAGGACAATGGCTCAATATACTTGCCCAGCAAAGTGACACACAGGAACTCTACTTCATTTACGGTATGAGCACAAAGCAATTCAATACAATGATCCAGGATATTGATCCAAACGCAGCTTTTGTACCCTATAAGCATGTGCTGAAGCTCCTTAAGAAACAAAAAGCGATACAGAGTCGATGGACCATACAGAAAGTACATTTTGTACCTCTTGTTGTACCGTTTCAAGTCTCACTCCGTTACTAGGCTTCAGTTATGAAACAAATGATTCCTGCCTTGGTGATCATTTCTGTTCTGTTTTATGCACTCTATCTCTCAAATCAGCCTAAACAAACAAAATCTCCTATAGAAAAAACAGAAAAAATGACCAACCTTAAGTATGCAAAGCATATCGAAGCACATAAAGAACATCATTTTGAAGAAGAACTCAAGCGGCTCAGGACAAGCCAATATACCAAAGAGTATATCGTCTCCGTGATCAACCATGGTTCCAATCAGTTCAATTTCAGGGGCGGAGAAATGGAAGGCGGGTTTGCATCTCCAAATGATGCCGCCAAGATCGCCTGTTATGTACTTGAACTTTCCGGAAAAAAATGCAAACAGGCACATGAGAAAGATGCACCCATGTTCTACAGCAGCATCTGCGCAGGATGTCACGGCGAAGACGGAAAAGGATTGAACGGTACTTACCCGGATCTTACAAGAAAGAAACTTCTTGGTGTAGAAAAAAGAGAAGCATTTCTAAAAAGTCTCATGGCTAAAACGAAATAGGTTTATTTGGCTATAATTTTTAAAACAGATACCAGGAAGACCATGTATAAAACAGTACTGATATTTTTACTGCTGTTACCCTCTCTGTATGCGAAAGAGATCACCCCAATCACTACGATCAAAACTTCCGGTATCGTGAGTGATTTTGTTGAAGACAAAGGCTACCTTTATGTAGCGACAGATGCAGGTATCGTGGATATTATTGACCTGAGCAGACAAGAGATCGTCAAGCAGATAAAATTTGCCCCTCTTCTCACATCACGAGGTGATACCGTACCTGCCCGTGTACACTGTATTGACCGGCTTGACGGCAAGACACTGATGGTCACAAGTGATATCAATGCTTACAGGAATGTCTGGATCGATGATGGGAAAACACTGAAGAAGATCATTGATTCCAAGCAGCATATGATGCCAAAAAGTGCGTATTTCAGCAGCAAGAGTAAGATCGTTTTCGGCTCTTTCGGTTCAGATGTGATCCTTTATGACACGGATGAAAATTCAAAACTCTATGAAAGACATATCTCCGAGAGTACAATGGGAGGCATGGTACTCTCTGCAGATAAGCAAAAGATGATCGTTTCAGATGAAAGTGGCGAAGTCAGACTGATCGATATCAATACCTCCAAAGTACTAAAAACTTTTTCCTCTGAACATGTGGATAATATTTATCGCGTTGCCTATGCCAACAACACCATTATAACCGCAGGACAGGACAGACGTGTAGGTGTTTACAGAGAAAATGCCAAGGCGTATCACATTAAAAGTGACTTTCTTGTGTATGCTGTAGGATTGAGCCCCAGTGGTAGTATCGGAGTCTATTCTTCCGGTTTTGAGCATGATCTGCAACTTTTCAATACGGATAATGGAAAGAAAGGTGACAGACTCATTGGACACTATGCTATTCCTGGAAAAATCCTCTTTATCAATGAAACATCCATCATTTCTGCAGGCGATGAAGAGAAGATATTTTTCTGGAAATTGAAAAAATAATCTTTTTTTATAATTAACTAAGGTTAAGTGTAAAAAAAAGAGGATACAATATTTGCGATGAAAGATGAGGTTCGAGTTCATCTTCCGTGTGTTCAGTATGTATATCAATCCTGCTAACCCCGAAAGACTCTCACCAATTTGGATTCCGCTTATATTAGGGATACCCCATAAGTGAAAATTATTACCCAAAGGTACAACAATGGCAGAATTAGTAAACGGAACTGTTAAATGGTTCAATGATGAAAAAGGTTATGGATTTATCCAGCAGAACGATGGTGGAGCAGATGTATTCGTACACTTCCGTCAAGTAAACAACGATAGCGGTGGACGTGTTACATTGGCTGAAGGTCAAGCAGTAACATTCGAGATCGGTGAAGGACAAAAAGGTCCTCAAGCTGAGAACGTAACTCCACTCTAGTAGTGACTTGCAGGCATCCTGCCTGCAAATTCAACTCCCCCCCCTTAAATTTTCAATAATCTACTTTTATCTCTTTATCATAAGATATCTCAAACAAGATCTCTATTTTCTTACGCTCTTTAGGCGCTAACGATACCTTCATTTCTATTTTTCCATCTTTAAGTATTTTATACTCAACTTTTTTATCGGACCTAATTTCTAAAAGTTTTACTTTTATCTCATCTGTTGTAGATGTCGGCATACGGTCGACTAGTGTAAGTGTTTTACTTTTTGATGATTTATTGATCAATGTCAGTACAAAACCGTCTTTTTTACGTGCAGTCCCACCAAAAATACCTGTTTCTCGCTCTTTCTGAACAATGGGTTTACGAAGGATCTTTATATCTTCTTCTTTTTTTGTGTAAAGCTTATAGCTGCCGTCTCGGTAAACCCCTCTTGCATTTTCATTGAGGGTCACACTTCCCTCTTTCACTTTCCATACATTGCTGTCTATCTGCTGTTTTGGTTTAAAAGAACAGACCTGAAATGCACCGGTATGGGCATAAGGGTAAGCTTGTATCTCGCACTGTATCTGAGTGTTCCAGGAAGTGACCTGAACATTCACCGGTATCCCTGTAGAAGGAAGATTAAGGTTGTTGATCTGGTATTCTCTGGCGTCAACATATTTTGCTACAGGTACGCTTCTTGATGGCAGAGCCATTGTAGCTTCCATTAATGATGTATCCGCCATGTGTGCATTGGACATAGACTTCTTCAGCATTCTTCTTTTTGGACGGGGCTCATACTTGCTGACGATCCATGGGTCAAACATGAGGGGTCTGATATATGGATTGGCAGATCTGTAATAAAACATGGCAGAATCTGCCACAATATCTATACCACTGCGATTCACGATAGAAAGATATTGTGTGACCTGTATCTCTTTTTCATTCATGATATTGGCTTCATAAGAAGTAGAAAATGAAACATAGCCGTTAGGCAAAGTCAGCTCCATCTCTTTTTTACATATTTCATCACTGATAAGCGCACGTTTTGCAGGAGCCTGTTTCTGTAGTGCTTTACGCTTCAAATTGAATGCTTCAGTATTTATTTGGGTTTCTTCATAAAGCCTTGCTTGCTCTTTTCCGACTGTACGTGCTGATTTGATCCATTCATCTGCATCAAAGGATGTCGGCTGAGGCAGAGATATCAGTTGCTCGAGTACTTTTGTATTGGCTTTGATACTGTTCAGTGTCTGTTCTATTTTTTGTAAAGCATCCAACTCTTTACAGAGTCTTTTATCTCTCGGACAGGTTGTGATAACATGAAGTCCCATGCTGTTCCCATCACATTTTGCTTTTACATTCTGTGTGAGACCGATATAAGAACTGTTGGGCTGATATGTGTAGGAAGTTTGATTTTGATACACAGACAAAGAAGAGGAATACGCCATAGTTCCTACTGTCAGGAACAGACTTAATGTTGTTGAGAATTGCATACGATCATCCTTTATAGTAATGGACAATTATAACTTATTTACTGCTGTTACTCTCTTGAAATTTGGAAAGATAGACTTCATTCTTTTTTTGAATATAGTCATAAATGGCTTTCACTTCTTCATCAGTAAGATAATAGCGGGGCATGATCATATGAGAATTGTTGAGACTGCTGGTCATCGTCGAAAGAGATTCTCTACGAATATCCGAGCCTGTAATGACCTTTTCTCCCTCTTCATCCTGATACTTGACGATCACTTCACCCTCTCCTTTATCGCCATGACACTGGGAACAGCTCACACCTCTGGGATTATTATAAAGCATCTCCCCATATTCATAATGGGAAATAAAATCTTCATTGGCACCCAGTAACAATGGCAAAAGAAGCAGTAGTCGTTTCATGGTTGAGAGCATCCTAAACATTTTTTGATATAATACCTTAAAAATTATAAGGGCGCTCTATGCAACTTATCGATGGTAAATCCCTAGCCAAGAAAGTACAGACTTCTGTCGCGGTGGAAGTAGAAAAACTCAAACAGGAAAAAAATATTGTTCCGGGTCTTGCAGTCATCCTCATTGGTGATGATCCGGCAAGCCATTCCTATGTGAAAATGAAAGCAAAAGCCTGTGAAAAAGTTGGTTTTTATTCTATCACGCATAATATGCCTGACACCATTTCCCAGGATGAAATTATCGCTACGATTGAAATGATGAACGGAAATCCTCGCATAGACGGCATCTTGGTACAGCTTCCTTTGCCAAAACATGTCGATACAGACAAGATCCTTGAAGTCATTGATCCTAAAAAGGATGTTGATGGTTTTCATGCCTACAATGTCGGTCGTCTCGTAACTAACCTTGATTCTTTTGTTGCCTGCACACCGTTGGGTGTCATGAAAATGTTTGAAGAGTACAACATAGACCTCGAAGGGCAAGACGTTTGCGTGGTCGGTGCCAGCAACATTGTCGGCAAGCCGATGGCTGCCCTGCTTCTCAATGCCAATGCAACCGTGACTGTAACGCATATCTTCACGAAAGACCTCAAAGCACATACTTCCCAGGCTGATATTGTCATTGTCGGTGTAGGTGTTCCCGGACTGATCAAAGAAGATATGGTCAAAGAGGGAGCCATCGTGATCGATATCGGTATCAACCGTATTGAAGACGGTTCACTTGTAGGGGATGTAGATTTTAAACATGTCAGTCCAAAATGTTCTTATATTACACCTGTTCCCGGCGGGGTTGGTCCCATGACCATTGCCATGCTCCTTTCCAACACACTCAAATCTGCAAAACAAAGGGCTTAAGTGAAAAAATTCTTATCCACACTTTATCGATTTTCAAGTTCATGGACCGGTACGATCATCATCGTACTTTTTCTCATCTTTTTTGTAGCACAGTCTTTTGTTATCCCTTCAGGATCAATGAAAAGAACACAGCTCATCGGTGATTTCCTTTTTGCAAAGAAATTCTCGTACGGTATCCCCATTCCTCATCTGCCTTGGCTGGAGATACCGCTTTTACCTGATTTCAACGGAAACGGACACCTCATTGAAGGTCCAAGACCGCAAAGAGCAGATATTGTGATCTTCCGTTATCCCAAGAACCAAAAGATACACTATGTAAAACGCTGTATCGCAGTGGGCGGGGATGAGATCCTTTTCGCTGCCAAAAAACTCCTTATTCACTTTCATGAAGGAGATGATTTTATTCAAAAGAATTATCCGAAAGAGCAGATCAAAACGCTCAGGGGCAAACTTTGGGTAGAGAACCCCTATATGACTAAATATCCGGGGATCCAATATGAACCTGAATCAACTTTCAGCAATGGTGATCCTGCGGGCAGTTTTGCACAACTGATCACAGGTAGATATGAAGTAGATATGTCTCCTGTCTTTGTTGAGAACCTGGATGCACCGGTCTACGCTTCAGGAAGTGGAAGAAAGATCAATGCATTCTACAAAAAAGTGGAAGAAGACCATTTCTATATGATCGGAGACAACCGAGACAACTCAAATGACAGCCGTTTCTGGGGTTCTGTACCCTATAAACTCATTGTCGGGAAACCTTGGCTGATATACATGAGCCTGGAGCATCGCTCTTATGACCAGGTACTGAATGGCAATGGCGGAGGAAAAGACCATGCCGGGCTTAGACGTGTCTGTGGTGATATTGCGATAGATTCCAAAGCCTGTGAAGCACTTTGGGACAGGCAGCGCTTTAATGTGCGTTGGGGACGTGTCGGAAGACGTATCGAATCTATTCAGCTTGAAGAACCGATCCAGTGAGTGAAGCAGACCTCTTAAAACTACTGTCGATGATACTTGCCCTTGTGGTAGCGATCGTCGGTCATGAGATCATGCATGGATGGGTTGCCTACAAGTATGGTGACAATACAGCCAAAAGTCAAGGCCGCCTCAGTATCAACCCTATCATACATGTTGATCCTGTAGGTACTATTTTAGTACCGGCCATACTCTATTTCACCGGTGCACCCTTTATCTTCGGCTGGGCCAAACCTGTCCCTATCAATATCGGTACAGTTATCAGAAATGGCGGTACAAAAGCAGCGGTGTATGTTTCTCTTGCAGGTATTACCTTCAATTTTCTACTGGCGGCATTCTGTGCTACCCTTCTCCCACTGGTGGCACAGCCGACCTCTATGACAGAAGCGTTCATCACCCTCTTTCTCTACCAGAGTGTGGTGATCAATGTACTGCTTGGTATTTTCAACCTTTGGCCTATCCCGCCATTGGACGGCGCCAATGCACTACGATATATTGCGGAGGGTATGAAACTTAAAAACTTTACTGCTTTTTATGATAAAATATACCCCTATGGAATGGTCATACTGATCATCATTCTGGCAACACCGATATCAAACTATTTTTTTCAGCCTGTTACATGGGTTGTGAAATGGTTACTCTAATCTTATTTACACAAAGGAAACTATAACATGTCACTTCATAAAAAATTTTATATTGCAACTGACCACGCGGGATACGCAGTCAAAGCCTACATCAAAGAGATCGTTACAGATCTCGGTCATGAGATCATTGATCTTGGTCCGGATTCTGCAGACAGAGTAGACTATCCGGATTTTGCAAAAAAATGTGCTCTGGCCGTTCAAGAGGATGAGGGAAGTTTCGGTATTCTAGTCTGTGGAACAGGCATAGGCATGTCCATTGCTGCGAACAAAATAGAAGGTATCAGAGCAGGACTCTGCCACGACCACTACACGGCAAAACTCACCAGACAACATAACAATGCAAATATCCTGTGCTTTGGAGAGCGTG
>JAMONL010000207.1 GCA_027065815.1 Sulfurovum sp. | reverse complement strand
TATTTTTGGCGTTCAAGTTCTACTTTACGCGTTGAAATGATTTTAGATACCCGGTAAAGAACCTTGTTGAGCTGTTTTATTTTTATGGGTTTAGATAAAAAACTTGAAATACCAAGACTCATTAACTCAAACAGATACATCGGCTCACTGTGTGCTGAGAATATAATAATCATTTGATCATGGTTTGTCTCTAAAATTTTATCACATAATTCAATCCCATTGAGACACGGCATATCTATATCACTGATGACCAGATCATAATAAGATCCATTTTCTGCATAATATTCTTTATATTTTTCAACTCCATCTAAACCATTTATTGCCAGATCAATTGTTGAAAAATATTCACTAAGCATTTCTGCTGTACTTTTACGTACTGCTTCATTATCTTCAATATAAAGAACAGTCAGATCTTTGGAATAAGTATAGGCCATTTTAAAATCAATCATTATATGCTCCCTCCCTCATTATATGTTTTAGGTAACATGATACTGAATAATGATCCTTTATTCATATTTGTAACACACAGTGTACCCTTACAGTGCTCTTCTACAATGATCTTACTCATATAGAGTCCAAGTCCTGTACCATCTTTGGCTTTTTTAGTTGAAAAATATGGATCAAAGATATAATTTATATTCTTTTCAGCTATACCACCGGCATTATCACTGACTTCCAGTATATATTGATCTTCTTTTCTATAGGTGACTATTTGAATATAGGGCTCTTCTACCATTGTTTCAAGCAATGCTTCTTCTGCATTGCTAATAAGATTTAAAATAACCTGTTTTATTTCACCCGGGTAAGTACTGAATGTGTCATGACAGTTTAAGTTTTGGATCAGATGTATATTTTTATTCTTAAGTGGCTCTTCCATAATTCTTAATACAGAAGCAACGATCGTATCATATGTTGTTTCTGTTCTTTTTTTATTTGGTTTAAAAAAACTTCTAAAATCATCTATTGTTCGGCTAAGGTGTTGTGAATAATCAGAAATGGCATGTGCTTTCTCCTGTATATCATCACTTTCCAGTTTATTGATACTGGCTTTAAGTTCTATGGTTGCGCTTGTTGCAGAGATCGCAGCCAAAGGTTGTCTCCATTGGTGTGCGATCATGGAGATCATCTCTCCCATTTGTGCAAGACGGGACTGACGAAGCATTAATTGATCTTTCTCTCTATTCCTATCTACTTCAAGTTTTACTCTTGATTCTAGATTTTGATTGAGTTTTTCGATCTCTTTTTTTGATACTTCTTTTTCCTCTTCTAATTCTTTCCTATCTGTTATATCTCTCCAGATAACATAGATCACGTTAGTGTCATTTAATGTAATAGGTGTTAGGTTTACTTCTACCCAAAAGTTTTCACCATCTAACCGTTGATGCAGCCACTCAAACTGATGACCATCATTTTCCAGAGTAAGTTGTATCATCTCTTCAGCTTTTTCATGTGAAGGTCTACCATCTGTCTGAAATGGTGGGGAAAGTTCAGATGGATGCATATTAAGCAATTTCTCTTTAGAATCACAAAGTAACATTTCAGCAGCTTTTTCATTACATTGAACAAAACTACCGTCATACAGAATTAAAATACCATCTGATGATTTTTCAAACAGTGTTTCAAAAGTTTCTCTCAAGGAAATTGAATTCTTCAAGGCTAAGTGTTGTCTGTATCCTGCAATTAAAGTAGATATCGTAAAAATAGACAATACAAATGCGAAAAGTATAAACATATCTCCCCCATGATATAAAAACATGCCAATAAGAGGTGTCATAGAGAAAACAACATAGAGTGCATAAAGCTGATAAATACTTATCAGGGTAGCCAGAGCACCTGCAGAGAGTGAAACAATAATAACAGAGATCGTAAAAATACGTAGATCCGAAGCTCCATAGAATAAGCTTAACCAGATAGCTGCCCCATACAAGACAGTAGTAGAAATTGTTAACATAAAAATTATTTTTAAATATTTTGTACTGTTTTTACTTTTTATTTTTAAAAAATAATGCAGTTTTTTAGCCATAAATATTCTTCCAGAAAAAATGAATAAGTGAGCAAATAACCAAAGGTAAATTTGAAAATGTGGTACCACATCATAAAGTATATAGGCCATTAGTAACGGACTCATTATATTTGCAGCAAACACACCCAATGGTGTTAACGAAATCAATACTTCTAAAAGCTTGGGATGATAATTAGGAGGAAGTATATTTTTAAAAATTACCATTTGTATTCTTTTTTCCTCCCCATTTTACTTCTACTTTTTTCATACTTTATCCAATTTGTAAATACTATTCTTATTTACTCAATCAAGTTCGGTGATCATCTTTTTTAGTTGTGCATAATGTAATTCATACTCCTCATTTTTCATTGTTTTCGCCATTAGCTCTATATTTTTAGAGAGTTCAAAGATCTTATCCATTTTTAAATTTCCTGCACTGCCTTTTATTGCATGTGCCGCATCAATAATACCTTGCATATTGTTTTGTTTGATCATTATGTTCATCTTTTCAAGTGAAACATTAGCATTTTTTTTAAAAATATTGATCAGCATATCAATATCACTGCGTTTAAATCCAAGTTTTGCAGCAAGTTTGTCTCTATCCAAATTATATTCCTTATTATATTAAACTCATTATATCAAACTGTATATCTAATCCTATATAGGATTATTCCTACATATATTTTGTTTAAAATATATTATTCTACACTTTAGCATATTACAAAAATATAAATAAGGTCAAAAATGAATGATGAAAAAAGTGAAGATCCAGTTCAAAAGCTCCTGCAAGAGAAAAGCAGACAATTGGATGAATTACTTAAAGCTCAACAGCTTATGATCACAAATATTTCTCATGAGATACGTACTTCACTTAATGCCATTGCCGGTTATATATCTTTAATAGATAAAAAAAATATTTTGACAAAAGAAGATAAAGGCTATCTCGATAAGGCAAATTATGCAACTTCAACACTGAAAACACTTGTATCTGATATTTTAGATGTTTCCAAGATAAACACGGGACAAATGGTAATGAAAGAAGAATCCTTTTGGCTGGATGAAATGATTTTAAAGTGTGTCGACAGTATCATGCTTGGAGTTAATAAGAAAAATATTACTTTTGAAGTTGAAGCGGATATTCTTCCATATAAACTCATAGGTGACCAATCTCATATGGTGGGAATCGTGGTCAATCTTTTAAGTAATGCCATTAAATATACCGATAACGGTTTTGTACATTTTATTGTAAAAAAATATCAAGACAAGGAAGATGACGGTACTATTAAAATACTTTTTCGAGTTAAAGACAGCGGAATAGGAATGACCGAAGAACAGGTAGAAAAAATATTTGATCCCTATATACGTTTTAAAATAGAGAAAGAGGGTATAGGCCTTGGTTTACACATTGCATCCAAGCTTGCAGATAAACTAGGTGGAGAGCTGACAGTTAAAAGTGAACTTGCCAAGGGTAGTACATTTGATTTTACGGTCAAAGTAAAGCAGGATAACGAAAGTACTATCAGTATGCACAATAAAATACTCTGTTTGTTCAACAATACAAAAGAAACAAAAGTTTTCGAGCAGAAATTGAATTTCTTGAAACAATTTGGAGCCAAAGTAATATACTTTAGTGATGAACAAGAATTTACAGATTACCTCTTGAATATAAAAGATGAAATCCCGGATATTATTTCTATAACTACTTATCATGAAGCATATACAAAATATGATGCGTTGATACACTATCTTAAAAATATTTCAAAATTTCAAATAACCCATTTTATCGCGGAGGGGACAGAAACAAGAATTCCTCTTAATTACTTTGATGAGATCTATGAACGTTTTACTCCCATATCAGCTTATATACATGCTTTAAGATTATTAGACAAGCAACAGAATGAATTAAATATATCAATAGAAAACAAAATACGTATTCTTGCCGTTGACGATATAGAAACAAACTTGGAAATACTTAAGTTATTTATAGAAAACAGATATCCTCATGCCAGTTTAAACTTGGCAATGGGTGGCTATGAAGCGATAGGAATGTACAAAACCCAAACATACGATATAATTCTTATGGACTTGAAAATGCCAGGATTGAACGGGTTTGAAGTTCTTGAAAAATTTAAAGCGATCAAGCTTCCACCTCCTGTCTATGCTTTGACAGCCGATGTCTATAAAGACACCTATGATCGTGTAATGTATACAGGCTTTACAGGTTTGCTTGAAAAGCCTCTTCAACTGGATATGATGTTCGAAGCGATAGAAAAGGCAGTAAATGAAAAATATAATTACTAGCACAGAAGTCATTGCATATAGCTACTTCAAAGGTTTTGGCTTTAATGAAGATCAGATAAATTCTTTGATCACTCAAGGTAAAAAAGACCTACATAAAGAGTTAACAAAATTGGAAACATTACTGATACATACCGACACAATGTCAGTTGATGATATAAACAATATTCTACATGCATTAAAAGGATTGCTTTTTCAAATGGGTAACCATGACCTGGCAGAAAAGTTAAATGAGATAAGATCGAAGGATGAACGTGAAGTCATATTAAAAGATCTTTCAGTGTTATTATTTGATAAGAAATAAATTAAATACATTGTATAATCTAGATAGTTATCAATAACAGTTATGAATATAAAATGGAATGTATGATGGATAATAAAATTGATCAAACCTTAGTACAGTTAAATGAAGATCTAACCGTTCTTTATGTAGAAGACAGTGATATTGTACGTGAAAGTACTTATGATATGATGAAAGAATTTTTTACACATGTGGATATAGCTGTAGACGGGGTTGAGGGACTTCAAAAATACAAAGAGTTTTATAAAGAACATCATCACTATTATGATATTGTTTTTACCGATATCAATATGCCAAAGATGAATGGTATTGAGATGAGTGAAGCTATTTTAATAGAGAATATTATACAAAACATTGTTGTGATCTCGGCGCATAATGAATCAGACTATCTTTTAAAACTGATCAATATAGGTATTTCTAATTTTATACTGAAACCAATTGAAATTATGCAATTTCAAAGTGTAGTTTCCAGACTTTCCCTTTCTGTTTTGAATGAAAAAATGCTTGAATTAAAACAGAAAGAATTACTAAAAATGAATCATCTTTTAGAATCTGCCAAAAAAGAAGCAGAAGAAGCTTCCATTCAGAAAAGTCTGTTCCTTGCCAATATGTCACATGAGATCCGTACTCCACTTAATGCAATTACAGGTTTCATTTCTTTACTGAATGAAAAAGAAACAGACCGGGATAAACTGAAATATCTTAGTGTAATTCGAAATTCTTCAGATCTCCTTTTACAGATCATTAATGATATTTTAGATTTTAGTAAGATAGAGAGTGGAAAGATGAAACTTGATCCGATCAACTTTTGTCCTTATGAAGATCTGATCGTCACAGGAGAACTATTTCAGACAAAAGCATCTGAAAAAGATATTCTTCTAAAGATCAACTACAATAATAGTATGCCAAAGATACTTTACGGGGATATACTTAAGATCAAACAGATCCTTTCCAATCTTCTCTCAAATGCCATAAAATTTACCCAAAAAAATTCCGTTGTAAAATGTATTATCTGGTATTCCAAAGGTCAATTAAATATACGGGTAAAAGATTACGGTATAGGTATTTCAAAAGAGAAGCAGGAGGTTATATTTGAATCTTTTACCCAAGCAGAAAATTCAATTGTCAGAGAATATGGTGGAACCGGATTGGGACTGGCCATTAGTTCAAAATTGACAAAAATACTAGGTGGTACTTTAACACTGAATAGTGAAGAAGGTAAAGGAAGTACCTTTCAACTTTCCATACCCCTACCCTTAGGGGAAGAGAAAGAAGAGAAAAAGGAAGAATTATCCAACATGGTTGATCCTCTAGAAGGACATATTCTAATTGTTGAAGATAATGAGACCAACAGTATGTTTATTGGGATCATCCTTGATAATGCCGGTATAACCTATGAAATTGCCCATAATGGTATCGAAGCTGTTGAAAAATTTAAAAGTAAAAGCTACGATCTTATACTCATGGATGAAAACATGCCTAAACTTTCCGGGATCGGGGCGACTAAAGCTATTAGAGAGATCGAAAAGCAGCAAAACAAGAAACACACACCGATCATTTCATTGACGGCCAATGCATTTAGCGGAGACAAAGAACGTTTTCTTGAAGCAGGAATGGATGAGTATCTCAGTAAACCGGTAGAACCCGACAATCTGATCCAAGTAATCAAGAAATTTGTTTAGCATAGAAGGGATCAAGAATGAGAGAAACAAATGGATTCTTAACACTGAAGATATCTTTGATCCCTACTTCTCAACTAAAGATGATACAGAATTGGAACTATAATGAGCAAAACAATTATTGAGGAACATTGTGGTGATATATTGAACGTAAACAATAATGAAGAGGGTGCTGTATTTAAAATATGTTTAAAGAGATCCGTATGAAATATCTAATTTTATTGTTAGTGATATGTATACCGATTTTCTCTGAAAACAACGTTAAAGAACATGAAACACCTGTTGTGGTATTCACAGAAGAAGAGACATCCTATCTAAAACAAAAAAGGGAGATCACGCTCTGTGGGCAGAAAGACTGGCTTCCCTATACTAACTTCACAGATGAAAAGCCAAAAGGGATCATACCGGAGTTAATAGATAGATATGAAAACATCATTGGTATTCCCCTAAAATATGTTAAGACAAGTAATTGGATCGAATGTCGAGATAAAACAAAAAACAGAGAGATAGATATTGTGGATATAATTTTGAAGAATCCTAATATCTGGAAATATCTTACACCCTCAAATACAT
>JAMONL010000206.1 GCA_027065815.1 Sulfurovum sp. | reverse complement strand
TTTTCAAGCATTTCATGATACGTTGACAGAACTCCCCAATCGGGCACTTTTCGATGACCGACTTCAACAGTCCATTACCAATGCACACCGGCATCATGAAAAATTCGGTCTGCTTTTTATTGACTTGGATAATTTCAAACAGATCAATGATACCCTGGGTCACCATTACGGTGATGAAGTTTTAAAGGTCGTTGCACAAAGATTATCTGCCTGCATAAGAGAAGAAGATACACTCTCTCGTTTGGGAGGTGATGAATTCACCATACTGGTTCAAAATCTTCAAACTTCAGAATCTGCTGCAAAAATCGCACAGAACATTATTGATGCAATGAAACCAAAGCTGATCATTGAAAACCATGAACTTCATATCTCTGCGAGTATCGGTATCAGTCTATATCCTAAAGATTCAATGATCAAACACGACCTGCTGAAATATGCAGACACTGCCATGTATAAAGCAAAAGAGGAAGGTCGCAATAATTACCAATTTTACTCTGAAGACATGACACAATTGGCATTTAAGAAAGCAGCTATGGAGATCAGCTTACGTAAAGCCATAGAGGAACAGCAACTCATTGTCTATTATCAGCCTCAGATTGATGCACGGGATAACAGTATCATCGGTCTGGAAGCTCTGGTACGATGGCAACATCCTGAAATGGGATTGGTTCTACCTGACAATTTTATTGCTTTGGCCGAAGAGTCCGGACTCATAAAAGAACTGGACAACTTCGTCATGCTTCAAGCAATGACAGATGTCAGCCAATGGTATAAAGAGGGTCTGTCCCCCGGTGTTCTATCTCTTAATCTATCACTTAAACAGCTTATGAATACAGATTTTCTAGACGTTTTGGAAGAAACTATCAAAAAGACCGGTTTCAATATCAAATGGCTTGAACTGGAGATCACAGAGAGTCAAATGATGCTTGATCCTATGAAGTCTATTGAAATATTGCAGACCTTAAGCAAGATGGGTATTGAAATTGCCATTGATGATTTTGGTACGGGATATTCCTCTTTGGCCTATTTAAAACGTCTCCCTGTCAATAAATTAAAAATTGATCAATCTTTCATTCATGATCTGCCTTATGACGATGAAGATCGTGCCATATCAAAAGCGGTGATAGCCTTGGCACAGAGTTTAAATTTGAATATTATTGCAGAAGGTGTAGAAAACAGTGAACAGGTTAAATACCTGCTTTCAAATAACTGTTATTATATTCAGGGTCATTATTATTCCAAAGCCATTACACAAAAAGAGATGACCGAATATCTTAAAAACAATAAGGTCATCCCGTCACTTGATTGATCAGCTTGCCTATATTGAAAGGTTAGTGTATGCCGTCTAGCACTGAAATACTTTATCCGTTCCACAAAAGTAGTCAAAAACAAGCCCAATAAGCCACTGGTCATAGGAGCAAACAGGTGTTAGTATGGGGAAATTTTCACAGGAGTACACAAAACTCTTTAGAGAAAATCCTTCAGAGACACTCACGTCACTGGAGTACATCAAAGGTAATATGATCAGTACCTGTATCTCCAGGAAGGAGGAAATGGAGTAGATCTAGCTCACTCACGCCACTGTCACCAAACCTATTTAACCTTTTTCCTCTTCTTTTATCTGTGATAGTAGTTTAAAATTTGAAGTTCAAGCCAATAATAGATCCTTGAGAAAGCGTGTCATAGCTGAAATAATCCGGAGTATTCAGGGTACCCGTTTCATAGTCTACCCACAAAGCTTTATACTGTACATCAAAGTCAAGCCATTCGTTGATAACATATCTCACTCCCCCTGCAGCAGTAGCAGTAAAGTCAGATGCACCCCCACCAATGTCACCTCTCACATAAAATTTCCAGTTTTCACTGAGATTTGTAGTCCATCTTGCACCTACAACAAAGTCAATCCAGTCATTCTGTGTCTCACGTAAATCCGGAGTATCCAAAGTAGCATTCAGCTTTAAGTTCCATCTTCGTACTCCTGCCATATAGTCAAAAGTACCATTTTCAAGCTGCTGTCGGTACATACCGTAACCTTCAAAGACTGCCTGCTTAATATCTACTTCTTTTAATACACGCAATGTACCTGGAATAGGTATATCCCCTGTACCCCCTAAACTCACATAATTATAGTCGATCCACAGACCCCAGCCATTTGCATGATGTGCTTCAAAATGAGCAGCAACACCAAACTCCAAGGCATCTAAAATATCATCAAAAGGCAAGTCTAGAGGCGCAGCAGCAGTAACGACTCCAGAATTTCCGGTAATACTTGACATTGCCAAATAAGGGGAAAGCTCAAAATCCCAGGTTGAAACTTCTTCAACAACAGGTTCTTCTACTGCAGGGGCAATGTCTCCCCCTGCAAAAAGTAGTGAGGAGAAAAATGCCATACTTAATACTATTTTGTTCATAAACTTCCTTTATTTTATTTTCTATTTATCTTGGGAAAAGCAGTTGGATTTGAATTCTCATCTGCCACTCTTCACCATAATCATCAGGAGTCACGACATTATAATATCCGTGTACTTGTGCTGTCATAGGGATCTTCCCCAGTTTCATTGCTCTACCGATACCCAGCCCCATAGGCACTGTCCATGTGTGGTCACTGTCTGCTTCCCAGTTTGCAGTGATAATAGGCACAGAAGCCACAAACCAACCATCATCCATATTGTAGTTCACAAAAGGCTGCAAGGTCATTGCATTGACACGTTCAAACCCTGCATCTTGTCCAGAACCGGCAAAAGACCAAACATTGGAGATAAGCGCACCATAGACAAATTTACCTTCCATTTTCAAAGCAACCGCAGATGCTCCTGCACCCCATTTCTTCGTACCAAGATCCGTGTCTGTTGCCGTAGGAAGATATAACGAAGGTCCCACTCCCCAGATCCATCCACTCTCACTTGCCGCTTTTGGTGTAAAGAACGCAGTAAATGTTGTATCTCCTAAACCAAAAACTCTTTCATAATTACCACCACTGTATGTTCCCACAGGAGAAGAGACAATAGGTACAATAGTTCGAGTAACCACTGTCCAATCATCATTAAGATCAAAAGGAAGTACCGGTTGGAAGTTTGCAATATTTTTTGTTTTATTATCCAGTCCCATATTGACATAAGTATTGTTCTGTATAGGCAAAGAGTACATTGCTGTCAGTGGGTTTTGAGACGCCTTGGCAATCTCTTCCTGGCTCATCTCCGCAGAAGCAATACTCGGTAAGAGTACAACAGCAAGAGCAAGTGTTTTAAGTGTTGTTTTCATAGTAATTCCTTATTTTTATGCATTAAGGGTAGCAGATATACTTTTCTTTGTCTATCCTAAATGCGAAAAAGTTTAAATTTGTATAGATTTTGTGCAGTAAATATGATGAAGAAAGAGGAAGAGCGTACAGAGACATACGCTTAAAAAACAAGATTTTGAATTTTTTGGTAAGAGTATTTGATCTCTTCTGCCGCCAATTCGAGTGCTGTCATAACATCATCTTTACTGTCTGCTTTAATCCCCAGTTCAGCTGCGATCTTCAGTTCCTCTGCTGAATCATCTACCACATCAAAGATCTTTTGAGTTTTTGATTTAAAAAGTTCATACTTTTTATTTAGTTTTGCAAATTCATCTTCGGCATCTGCGGCACCAAGACTTGCTTTTAATGCCAATTCATCATGAATTTTTTGTGCTTCTTCCAATGCTTTGCTTATGTTTTTTTGTATATCATCCATAGGGAATATCCTTTTAAATTTTTATTTATACATCATATCGAATAAAGAAAAATTTGTCTATCCTGAAAGTGAATATTTCTATAAAATAACATAAATTACGCTTTTCGGATAGATAGCCATAGATAATTTAACTATAACCATTTCCATAATTAAAATTAAAGGACAACTATGACCAAAAGGGTATTGAGTATAGTCGCAGTTACAGTCATGATCTTAACATCCGGACAGGCTAAAGAAGCCTGTGACAAAAACTATTACCTACCAACGTGGGATCATCAGGCACCTACAGTAGATTTTGGAGTCTTTGACCTTTCAAAGTCAGACTTGACTATTATCATGCCTGACAACGCTACGAAGAGAAAAGTGATGATTTTTCAGAACTTACTTTGTATGTTAGAGCATACTGGAACATCGATTTTGCAGACAACCGGGTAAGAATTGGTTTGGGGGAGAAGGCTTGTCTTTTGCTCAGAAAGTGCCCATGGTCGAAGATTATGATACCATGGATGGTGATCGTTTGGAACCCACCTAAAAAGTATTAAATTACCTTGATATTTCATTCGATATGGATATGGGCAGACTATTGTCTGTTGATACAATTCAAGATACCTACCTTGGCTATACATTAAAACACCGATCAGGCATTTTTGGTCTTTTTAACGGTGTAAAAGGTGGTTCAAACTACAATATGATTACCATAGAGAAAAACTTTTAATTTGGTATGTATTTTATAAAGGTTCAACTTGCTTAAACAGATTTTAACACTTACTTTACTTTGGTTCTTTTCTACACTTACCTTACATGCTGAACGTGAAAAAATTGATTTTTCCATGGTCATCTCCGGTGGTGTCAGTCTCGGTGCTTATGAATCCGGATACAACTGGGCGATGATAAAAATGCTCTCAAAAATAAGAAAACACGGGACTTTTGCAGAACCACAACTTAGTTCTGTAGCAGGCGCATCTGCAGGTTCCATCAATGCACTGATAACAGCCATATACTGGTGTCAAAGAGATGATGTAGATTTAAACAACTCTGTAGATAATAATCTTTTTCGTGAAACCTGGGTCAACCTTGGTATTGAAGACCTTGCCATTCGGGGAGAAGATCCAGACAACAAAAGTACACTTTTTACAAGAAAAGGTTTGGAACAAAAAGCAAAGTATATTTTGGAGCACATGAACAAACCTATTTTCCGTAAAGGCTGTGAAGTGCCTCTGGGTGTGTCCGTCACAAAAGTCACACCCATTGTAGAAGAGATCGCTGGTATCAAGATTAAAAATCAGCACTTCTCCATACCCCTTACAGTCAAAGAAAAAAATGAGAAGTTGGTCCTTGAGAACAGAAAAATGCCGCCAAGCACAGATTTTTACATCTCCATACCCGGTATAGAAAACAATACAAGTAAAATTGTCGATGTACTCTTTGCTTCTTCTGCTTTCCCCGGTGCTTTTCAGCAGGTCAAACTTGATTATGTCTACAAAGGGAAAAGAGCTTCACATTACTTCATAGACGGTGGTGCATACGACAATGTACCTCTACAACTTGCCATAGAACTCAATGATAAAGCATCCTTTTTTCTTTTTATGGATCCAAGCAATATGAGGAAAGAAGCACCTGTATCTGCAAAAAACCAGACTGAAGAGCCACCAGTAGGATTCATTACCACCAATGCCATTCCACTTTTAAGTTCACTGGAAATTTATCAGTCTATGCGACTCTATCAGGCGATCAACAAATACTTTAGAAACAATCATAGCCGTACGCTGATCCTCTCTTCACGTTACCATCCCATCACTGGGAAATATCTGGAACACTTTGCTGCTTTCTTAGACAAAAACTTTCGTGTATATGACTACTATGTCGGTATCTATGATGCCATATTCCACTTAGCTGCTTCACTTAGAAAAAAACCACAGTACAAACATTTTTCACAAACAGAACTGATGGATCAACTCAAAACCAGACTCGGCATCGATAAAAATCCGGAAGCACTCTCTGCCTACACCATGTTCAGAGATATAGAATTCAAACATATCATACCCAAAACCACAGATCGGTTCTCTGCGATCTATAATGCCTTCAATACACAAAAACGTGATGCAAAACGCTATGATATTGAGGAATTCAAATCCTTCCTAACCAAACTGGATATTCGCTACCTGGATATGAGCAACGACAAAAGTCCTTTCCTTTTCTATGTAAAAAAAGATGTGAACAACTGGTACAAGAGGCCGTTCCGTGCTATCATCAACCGTGTGACCACTCTGGAAAATGATCGTGCAAAGATTTATAAAGACCATGTCTCTTTTGCAAAAATGACAACACTCTCCGCCTGGATAGCAAGTACCTATGTCGCAGAAAAAGATGGTTGGGACATCTTGCCTCTGCACGTCCCTAAAGATGAAGGCAAAGCTGCTTTCAGAACAGCTCTTCGTTTTCTTCCGGGAGAAATAGCAACGGACATGAAAAATGGTGGTGTAAGCTTTGGCTATACCGCACTTTATTATGCCAACCTTGAATACCTATCCGGTTTTGAAGCCAAAGCTGCATATGTGGTCAGTGACCGTACTTCAGACTTTGTACGTATAGATATAGATGCTTTTTACGAATATGACGACTTTTTCAAATTCGGGATTGGGGCTTCTGTTTTTGGCAATGTGGAAGGGGAATTTTATGAGCAGGATACCGCTTTCGGGGCAAATACCTATCTTGATATTATGGATATTTTCAGGTTTACCTATGTGCATCGACAGGGGGATTTGGACAAAAAAGATTACATCTACTTTGGTATTGAAAATCTCCCAAGTCTCATCTATTGGATGAACCGATAAATTGACACTTTTTTCCTAAAAGCAATAATTTCGCTTTTAGGCTAGATAAAAGATGCTAATTCTATTATACTTATCTACAACTAAACACATCAAAAGAATACAATGCTCCATACAGATACAAATATAGATATACCTTCGTTGACTGCAGGCCTGGTCACAAAAAATAGAAAAAGACTCATGGGCTACGGTATTCTCTCCATTATTTTTGCTTTCATTGGACTCTATATGAGTACCATGATGACGATGACAACCATTCTTATACTAGGGATTTTTATGCTTATAGTCGATATTGTTTTTATAGTAGAATCTTTTTCCTCCCCTGACTGGAAAGGAAAACTTCTTAATCTTGGTCTTGCCGTTCTCTATA
>JAMONL010000205.1 GCA_027065815.1 Sulfurovum sp. | reverse complement strand
TGCCAATGGCTACTGGGGTCATTCTGCCTACAAGCTCTCTGCTGAAGAGAATCTCATTTTACTCTCACACTATCTTGATGCACTTAAATTCCAAAGCAGTATCAGCAAAGCCATTGCCATTTTTGGAGGAAAGACACCGCATCCTCAAAGTATCGTTGTGGGAGGTATTACCTCTGTGGCAGATATACTCAACCCTTCAAGACTTAATGAATTCATTTTCATTCTCAAAGAGGCAAAAGAGTTCGTCGACAGAGCTTACCTTCCCGATATGAAACTTCTGACTGCTGCCTACAGAGATGAGATCAAAGCAGCACAGGGACGAGGGAACGGAAACTTCATTGCTGTGGGCGGATATGAATTTTCAGATAGCAAACTCTTTGAGAGCGGTGTGATCATTGGTCATGACTTCAACAACATCCAGGAGTTTGAAGCAGAGAAGATCAAGGAATATGTGGAGAGAGCCTGGTACAGTGAGGAAGATCCGGAAACACCCTACTATACTGATCTCAATACAGACGGTTCATTGAAAACGGAAAAGAATTCAGACAAATACAGTTGGATCAAAGCACCACGGTATGAGAATAAAACGATGGAATGCGGACCTCTTGCACGTATTCTTATTACCTACAGCAGAAACAATGCTTTACTGAAACCTTATGTAGACAACTTTTTGGAAGAGACTGATCTGGAGCTCATCGACCTCTCCACAACTGTCGGCAGAAATGCAGCACGGGCCATCGAAACACAATACATCGCAGACCTTCTCTTCAAGCGTGTCAGTGATCTCCTTCAGCATATCAAATATTACGATACACAAACATGGGCACAGTATGACTTCAATACACTTTCCAAAGAAGCCGATGGAAATGCTTTTTTTGAAGTACCCAGAGGTATACTCTCCCACTTCATTGAGATCAAAGACCAAAAGATAGCACACTACTCCGTCATTGCTCCAACCACATGGAACGCCACACCTAAAAACAGAGACGGCGTTAGAGGTGCTTATGAAGAAGCATTGATAGGCATTAAACTTGAAGATCCTGAAAAACCGTTGGAAGTTTTAAAAGTTCTTCACTCTTTCGACCCCTGCCTTGCCTGTGCCGTACATGTCATTAATGCAAAAGAGAAGAAATTAAACCGTTATAAAATCACCTGAATACCCTCCAGACATCACCCACTTCTATGATTTAATAGAACGATTTGAAGCAATATCTCCCTTTGTATGGCTTGATATCATACATTTTTTAAATCCTTTATTGTTTTTTGGTCATATGTCAATTAAGTTTAAGTTTTAATATTTATAATTATATTTTATATTAGATACTAGGGATAAACCAATGAAACAAACTTTACGATCAACATCCGCAATTTTACTACTAAGTCTTAGCGCGCACGCCTATGATGCAACAAAAGCTCAGGAATTCAATGCTTTCTATTCACATATGACACAAAAAGCCTGTGCAGATTCAAAACTCTTCATCGAAGCAGATGATGTAATGAAAATGCTCCGAGAGAAAAAACCCTTTACTATGCTTGATGTACGTACAGATGGAGAAGCTTCAGTGATTTCACTTAGTGGAGAAAATGCTCTACATATTCCTATTAATGTACTTTTCAAAAAAGAGAACCTAGATACACTTCCAACAGATAAACCTATTATGATTGTATGTCATTCTGGTACACGTGCAACATTAGCAGCCATAGGACTCAAAAGACTCGGATTCAAAAAAGTGCATGTAGTCAAAGGTGGGCTTATTACTTTGGCAAATGCCAACAACCCAAAAAATGCTCCAATAAAATAATTATTCAGTGTATGAATATATCCTATACGGAGGGTTGACTTTTCTACTCTCCGCTCTCTTCTCTATGGGTGGAGCAGGTTCAGGTGTGGCACTCATTCCTATCCTCAACTTTATCGGATTGGATTTTACCGTTGCCAAAGCTTTTGGGCTCTTTGCTGGTGCTTCAACGACCATAACCTCGAGTATTATGAATATTAAACGCAAAGTATTAGATATAGGCTTTGTTTGGCCTATCGCACTTATGATGCTTATCTTTGCACCTTTAGGTGCATACAGTAGCCGATATATCGGTGAAGACCTGGTTAAGTTTCTCTTTATGTTGATGCTCTTCTACAGTGCCACCATGATGATGTTCGGGAAGAAAAAATCACTTACTCATATAGAGGGTCGTAGCATACTATTCCTCATTGGAGGTATTGTGGGTTATATTGCAGGATTGCTAGGTGTCGGTGGAGGAAATATTCTGATTCCATTATTGATACTACTTGGATTTGAGCCCAAAAAAGTTGCTATTACTGTCAGCTTTGTTGTACCCTTTTCTGCACTGGGCTCTTTCTTTACCTATGCTTCTTATGTAGCACTTGATTGGCACTTACTTCTCATTATTGCCATAGCAGCTATAAGTGGAGGATATATAGGCAACTATCTTATGTATTTCAAACTAGATCAAAAACAAATTAAAAAGCTTATGGCTATCATTTTATATCTTTTAGCTTTGAAACTTCTTTATCACTTTTTATGAACTTAAGATATCCCATTGCATAAGATCATTTTCATTGAACGTTCTCTTTGAAACAGTATAAACACCTTTAGCAAGTAAAGCACTTTTGAACCCGGTACCTATATTGGTTGCTATAAAAAAGTTTACTTTATGTTCATTACACAATGTTGGCAATACTTGCCCAGGTCTTTTGTTTTCTACAAAAACAGGGTTTTCCAAAACTTGCTTATCTACTATTTCATTTTCATGAATACGATACAACATTAAAAACGCTGCATCAGGTTTACCTAACTCCAGCACTTGTTCTTTTTTACTTGTTAACATCACAGTGTACTCATCTTTTTCATCTTCTATCACAAGATTTGCACCAGTAATAAGCATCATACTCACTTTTTCTCTGGCATTTTTAATAATACGTGCAAATGTTGTACGTGACACTTCCATCTGCGTGGCAGCTTCTGCTTGATAGAGGCCTTGATTATCCATAAGATAAAGTGCTTCCATCTCTTCATGTAAAAGATGAATAATATCTTCACTCTTACAGCTTAGTGAACCAAAAGATTTACATAACGGTTTAAATTGTAGTTTTCGTTTTAATTTATCACGTCCCATAAAAAAGTATACCATAAAATTTTAAATACTTGACATATGTCCAAAAAAAGTATCAAATTTGAAAATTGCAGTACCTATTAAAATGAATAAAAAACGCTCTACTATAAAGCTTTGAGAATAATCGATTAACCCAACTATAAGTCACATATTTAGAAATTAATATTTCCACTTGCAATACCAACAACCTGTCCCAATGCTATTCCACCATCGTTTGGGGGAATAGCATTAGAGATGATAGCATAAGGGAACCTCTCAAACACCAATTCTAAAAGTACCCTATTTTGAAATACTCCTCCACTGAGAACCAATGGTAGGCAATATGGTGCATAAACTACAGCTATCATCTCGACTAATGTATGAAAAAACTTTGAGACAGATACAGTAGTGTTGCTTTCAGCTAATATCTCTGCTAGCATAGGTAGTAGATCTATTTTCCCATTTTCATATCCAAAACTGTAATGCTCTACTACTGAGCTATCATACAGCTCTTCAAGCATCATACCGCTCTCACCCTCAAAACTCATCACATGACAAATTCCCAAGAGTGAAGATACGGCATCAAAGAGACGTCCTACAGAAGAGCTTAATGGTGCATTTAATCCTTTTTTCCAAGAGACAAAATAGGTACGTAACTCTACTTTAGAAAATGATTTTATCGTCGGATTCTCTAAATATAAAGCCTCTTCTCCATAGACATCAAAAAGCAAAGAAAGTGCTACACGTCTAGGCTCTTTGATCGCTTTAGCTCCTCCTAAAAGTTTAAAATAATTTATATGGGCTACTCTTTCATAGCTCTCATAATCACAGACCAAAAACTCTCCACCCCAAAGAGTACCATCGTCCCCATAACCAGTCCCGTCAAAAGCTACACCAAAGACTTTACCAGTCAAGCCTTTTTCAGCCATGACACCTAAAATATGAGCATAATGGTGTTGAACACTTTTCATTTTTAACTTTTCATTTTTAACTTTTAACTGTTGAGCAACTTTAGTTGACTCATAATTTGGGTGTTTGTCATGGGCAAGCACTTCTGCCTTAAAATCATACATTCTCTCTAATGTGTCAATATTCTTTTTATAATACTCTACAGAACCAATACTATCCAGGTCACCGATATGAGGAGAAAGGATTACCTGATCGTCAAAACCTATCGCAACCGTACTTTTTTGATTGGCACCCATAGCAAGAATATTTTGTTTTAGCGTAAAAGGAAGTTTAATACTAACGGGAGCATATCCTCTTGCCCGTCTCAGCATAACCTGTTGATCTTTTATAACCATAACCACAGAGTCGTCACATCCATTGACGATCTCTCTATTATGATCCAATACATAATCATATACCTTATTTAACTTTTGCAAAGATTCTATATTTGTGCAGATCGGTTCATCAGTGATATTGGCAGAAGTGGCCAACAGAGGACGGTTCAGTTTATTGAGTAGCAATAGATGCAAAGGTGTGTAAGGTAAGAACAATCCAATACGGGATAAGTGAGGGGCTATTTGAGCATTGAATGCTACATGTTTAGCATTGAGAAGAACAATGGGTCTCTCCTTTGAACTTAACAGCGCTTCCTCTTTTTCATTGATATCTGCAAAAGATTTAGCCATATCCAGATCTTTTACCATCACGGCAAAAGGTTTAGATGGACGATGCTTCCTCTCTCTTAACATTTTGACAGCCTCTTCATTCGTCGCATCACACATGAGGTGATAACCACCTATCCCTTTTACAGCGAGTATTTTTCCTTCTCTTAAAAATTCAACTGTTTTATCAACAATTTCATTTTGATTCATTCTTAACGCTTCACTCTTAGCTCTTAACTCTAATGCGGGTCCGCAATCCCAACATCCTATCGGCTGTGCATGGTAACGTCTATCTAAGGGATTTATATATTCAGCCTCGCATACCTTACACATTTCAAAAAACTTCATAGAAGTACGGACTCTGTCATAAGGCAGATCATAAATAATGGAGTAGCGCACACCACAATGTGTACAGGTAATAAAAGGATAACCATAACGGCGGTTAGAAGAGTCAAAAAGTTCTTTTTCACATGCTGAACAAATACTGACATCCGGAGGGATATTAACAGTCACATCCCCTTTTTCTTGAGTTTTTATAATTTGAAAATCATTAAAAAGCTGATATGCCATCTCTTCATACTCTATCGTGTCTATGGAAGATAGTGGAGGATATTCATACTCTACTGCAGTGAGAAATTGTTTAAAGGTAAGACTATCTGTATTGAGGTGTATCTCAACCCCTTTACTATTATTACTCACTGTCCCCGTGAGCAAATACCTTTGAGCTAAAGCATAAATAAAAGGTCGAAAACCAACCCCCTGAACTGTACCTGTAATCACTATCTTATAAGTACAAAGCTCCATATACCGCATTCTCCTTGCCTATAGGGAAATTTTTATTCATCAGAGGCTTGTATTGGCCTATAGTTCTTTGTATTCTACCATAGAGTGACTGGTTGGCAAAGGTCTCTCCGGTGAGGACTACGTTTCTTGTCCCTACTTTGTCTGCAAGCTGAGGCACGATCTCTCCTATGTAATCACCAAAAGACTCATAAATACTGTAACACATAAAGTTATTCTCTACATCTCCCAACTGATATGACATAATACTGGTAAGAAATGCATAATTATCAAAACGGTTGTCTTTTACTCGGGTATCTATTTGCAATCCACCTTTCCCCAGAAAACTGAGTGCTTCTGCAGATATCCCCTCAAAACTCTCATTTTCAAGTCCCAGTGTGATGGCAGTAACTTCAAAAATATCCAACTCGCCTTCAAGATTATTCAAGCGTTCCCATACATCAGGATATGTTTTTTTATAGTTGTTGACAAGTCTGTCGGATCCCTCTCTAAGTGCACCTATTTTCTCCCAAAGATGATCAGATTCAAAAGGAATTGCCGGTACTGCATTGATCACTGTTTTACCATTATAATAAAGAAAGTTCAGTGTCCCGTCAAAATGCACACCAATCGCTTTTTCTCCTACCTTATGGTGCTCTGCAAGCACTGACATCATCGAAGCTTTGTATTGTTCAAATCGATGTTCATTGGAGTGTCCTCCTTCAAAGGCTTCCCCCTCTAATACATACAGTTCCTCTGTTTCACCAGTATCAAATACATCCAAAGAGTCAATAATACTCTGTTCTTCTATTTGAACACAGGCCAGATCATGTGCAACAGTGACTCTATTTTTCTTATTTTTCACAAGGGCGGGGAATAAAATACGCTCTCCCGAGACAAACAGTTTTGTATCTTGATTGATAAAGAGTTTTGTATCTTTTTGAAAATTTATTGGCATATCAAAATCTACCAGGAAATCTGCTTCTTCATCAGCATCGCACTCTATATAGGAGATATACTGCAATCCTGCATTCATAAGTTCTCTCGCCAACAGCATCGTCATACCGTCATCAGGATACTTAACCAGAGCGGAAGAGCCATACAAGGCTTTTACTTCATCACTTTTGCTTGCTACTCTCAGTAAAGGACGCTCAATACTGAGTAAAGCATTGAACTCTTGTGTGACCATCATCAAATGATCATTAAAACCATTAGCGTCAGCCATAAGCAAAATAGACTCAGAAGGGCTATATTCTTCTGATGCTTTGAAAAACTTTCTATACCCATGGGCTGTCTTCATAAGTACCTGTTTACCTGATGCTATAGCCCGGCCACTCACTTCAAAAAGTTTCCTGAAATCTCCTTTATTCAATGCCAGGTGTTCACTCTCTTTATCTAGCATACGAATAGCGATACCACACTCTATACAGGAGATAAGCGGATAATCCAAACGTAATGCACTGTTTTTTGCTTCTGCAGCACAGTCATTACAGGGTACTAAAAACTTCATACCTGTATTGGGTCGTTCATAAG
>JAMONL010000204.1 GCA_027065815.1 Sulfurovum sp. | reverse complement strand
TTGCGCCAGGCTGGTGCGAATATAAATTATCTTGAAAATGAAGGGTATCCGCCACTTCAAATAGAAGCCAATGCTTTGAAAGGTGGGGAAGTAAGTATTGACGGTACGATCTCCAGTCAATTTTTGACAGCTCTGCTTATGGCAGCACCAATGGCACAAGATGATATGAAGATCACTATACTAGGTGAGCTTGTTTCTAAACCCTATATTGATATTACTTTGCATTTGATGAAAGCTTTTGGTGTAGAAGTTGAGAACGATAACTATAAAACCTTCAAGATCAAAGGAAGACAGACCTATAAAGCAATAGATTCCTTTATGGTTGAAGGGGATGCCTCTTCAGCTTCTTACTTTTTAGCGGCAGCAGCCATTAAAGGCGGGACGGTCAAAGTGACAGGTATCGGTAAAAACTCTGTTCAGGGTGATGTCGCTTTTGCGGATGTCCTTGAAAAGATGGGTGCCAAGGTCGAATGGGGAGATGACTATGTTTCTGTTACCAAAGGGGAACTTCATGCTGTTGATATGGACTTTAACCATATCCCTGATGCTGCGATGACCATTGCGACCACAGCACTTTTTGCTGAAGGAACCACCACTTTACGCAATATTTACAATTGGCGTGTGAAAGAGACGGACAGACTTTTTGCTATGGCGACAGAACTACGTAAAGTAGGGGCTGAGGTGGATGAGGGGGAAGATTATCTTACGATCACTCCTCCTGAAACGTTAAAACATGCAGCCATTGATACCTATGATGATCATAGAATAGCAATGTGTTTTTCTCTTCTGGCATTGGACCCTGTTTCTGTGACCATTAATGAGCCGGAGTGCACGGCAAAGACATTTCCGACATATTTTGAAGTCCTGGAGAGTATTTCCAATTATTAATATTCCCCCTAGGGGCAAGGCATGCCTTGACTCTACATATTTTCTCTTAATATAAAATTTTATCATAAGCATCCTAATAAAAAATTTCGGTATAATTACGCAAAATTTGTGTACACATAAGGATAGGTATGAAGTTCGAAGATATCGAAATAGAAGAAGTAGATTTTGAGGCGATGCTTGAGGAATCGTTTAAAAAATCAGAGTCAAGAAGTGATTTGGTTACAGGTACAATTGTTAAAATTGATGAAAAAGACAATTTGGTAGTAGTTGATATCGGTGGTGGTAGAGATGCTAACCTTGATCTTACTGAAATTACAGATGAAGAAGGTAATGTTGCTTTTGCAGTAAATGATACAATTGATGTTGTCACTCTAGGCAGAGGACGTATCTCTTATAAAGCAGCACTTGCAAGAGTAGCTTTGAATGAATTTATTGCTGAATATGATGAAGAGCAAGAGTACATTATCGAAGGTGTAGTCACTAAGAAAAACAAAGGTGGATACGTTGTAGAAGTTGATGGCTTAGAATTCTTTATGCCTCGTACACTTTCATATCTTTCTTCTAAAATTGACCCGATCGGTAAAAAAGTAAAAGCAGTTATCGTTAAAGTTGATAAAGACAAAGGTTCAGTTGTTGTTTCAAGAAAAGAACTGATCGAACGTGATAAAGCAAAAACTGACGAGATCGTTGGTGCTTTACTCGAAAGTAAAGAGCCTGTTATTGGAACGATCAAGAAAATCACATCTTACGGTATGTTCGTAGATGTTGGCGGTATGGACGGTTTAGTCCACTACTCACAGATCTCTCACAAAGGTCCGGTCAATCCTTCCAAATACTTCCAGGAAGGTGATGAAGTTAACGTTATTGCTTTGGATTACGATAAGAAGAAAAGACACCTTTCTCTTTCTATTAAAGATGCGAACCCTGATCCTTGGGCAGACATTGATGCGATCATTGGCGTAGGGGACACCGTAACGGCTACTGTTTCAAACATTGAACCATACGGTGTATTTGTTGATCTTGGTGAAGATCTTGAAGCCTTCCTTCACGTATCTGAAATCTCTTGGGACAAAAATGTTAAACACCCTAAAGATTACCTGGAGAATAACTCTGAGATCAATGTAGAAGTGATCGAAATTGATAAAGAAGGAAGAAGACTTAGAGTAAGTCTTAAGAATCTTCTTCCAAAACCAATGGATGCATTTACTTCCCAGTACAGAGTTGGTGATGTTGTAACTGGTACAGTAACATCGATTACTGATTTTGGTGCTTTTGTAAAAGTAGGTGCGGTAGAAGGCCTTCTTCATAACCAGGAGATCTCTTGGGATAAGAGTAAAAATGCAAAATCTGAGCTTAAAACAGGTGATGAAGTAGAAGTGAAGATCATCAAGATAGACAAAGATGCAGGGAAAATTTCATTGAGTAAAAAAGCATTGGAAGATTCTCCGATCAAAGCATTTGCAGAAACACATAAAAATGGTGCAATTGTAACTGGTACAGTGAAAGATAAAAAAGACTTCGGTGTATTCATTGCACTTGAAGACAATGTTGATGCATTGATCAGAACAGAAGATCTTCACCCGCTTAAATTTGACGAGATCGAAAAAGGTCAGGAGATCAAAGGTGTGATCTCATTCATTGATGCGAATACTGACAGAATCAGAGTTTCAGTCAAAAGACTTGAACGCCAGGAAGAGAGAGAAGCTATGGAGCAACTCAATCTTGATCAAGATGACAGCATGACACTTGGTGATGCATTTGGTGATAAATTTAAAAAATAATTCTAAATAAAAAGAGGCTGGAATTTAATTCTTCCTCTTTTTATCTTTTACTACAGGTAGTCGGAGCCATACGACTCATCGTATAACTTTCCTACTTAAAACTTATAAAATTACAAAGGTTATGATATGTCAAAAAAAACAATTGTTGTTTGTGACCATATACATCAAAGCGGTTTGGACATCCTTGCCAATGACAATGAAATAGAACTCATTAATGCTGCAGATGAGCCAAAAGATAAACTCGTTGCAGAGATCATTCCTCTTGCCGATGTGGCGATCACACGTTCTTCTACAGATGTAGATCAGCCATTTTTGGATGCTGCGCAGAAGATCACTGCGATCGTTCGTGCCGGTGTCGGTGTGGACAATGTAGATATTCCCGGTTCAAGTAAACAGGGAATTGTCGTGATGAATGTACCTACTGCGAATACCATTGCAGCCGTTGAATTGACTATGGCACATATGCTTTCCTGTGTAAGGAAATTCCCGTATGCACACAACAACCTGAAACTTGATCGTGTCTGGAGAAGGCAAGATTGGTATGGAACTGAGTTGAAAGACAAAAAACTGGGTGTGATCGGTTTTGGAAATATCGGTTCCCGTGTGGGAAAAAGAGCGAAAGCTTTTGAAATGGATGTTCTTGCATATGATCCGTATATCGATCCAAGTAAAGCAACAGATCTTGACATCGGATATACTAAAAATTTTGACGATATCCTGGACTGTGATATCATTACCATACATACACCAAAAACAGAAGAGACGATCGGTATGATCGACTCTAATGAGATTTCAAAGATGAAAGACGGGGTTATTCTTATCAACTGTGCAAGAGGTGGTCTTTATAATGAAGAGGCACTGTTTGCCGGGTTGACATCTGGAAAGATCGCTATGGCAGGGATCGATGTATTTAACAAAGAACCTGCTACGGACCATCCTTTATTGGATCTCGATAATGTAACTGTGACACCTCACCTAGGTGCGAATACCAAAGAGTCTCAGCGTAATATTGCCATTCAGGCTGCTGAAAATGCTATTGCTGCGGCAAAAGGTATCTCTTACCCTAATGCATTGAATTTGCCGATCAAAGAAAATGAATTGCCTGATTTTGTTAAGCCGTATCTTGAGTTTATTCAGAAAATGGGACACCTCTCTTCACAAGTTACAAAATCAGCAGTAAAATCCATTAAAGTAACAGCAAAGGGTCCGGTAGCTGATTATATCGATTCCATGATGACTTTTGCTACCGTTGGTGTATTGACAGAATCACTGGCTGATCAGGTCAATTATGTGAATGCAGAATTTGTTGCTGAAGAGCGTGGTATTGAATTGATAAAAGAGGTAGAACCAAATACCAGCGGGTTCACTAATAAAATAAAGATCAAGTTGACAACGGTTGACAGTACCATCACTATTGCAGGTACAGTCTTTGACGATACGGTACAGCGTATTATTGAGATTGATGAGTATATCCTTGATGTTGAACCTAAAGGCACCATGATATTCTTTAGAAATACAGACACTCCGGGAGTGATTGGTGATGTAGGGCATATTTTGGCAAGTAACAGTTTGAACATTTCAGATTTCCGTCTGGGAAGAGACAAAAAGGGACAGGCACTTGCCGTCGTCCGTGTCGATGGTCAGATATCTAAAAAAGTCATTGAAGAACTTGCGTCACTTGAAGCATGTATCAGCGTTTCCTATGCAACGCTTTAAGCTTGAAAGAGAAGGTTTTCTTCTCTTTTAATATTTCTCCTTTTTCCTTTCAAAAAAATAACGATAAAACAAGACCTTTTAAACATTACTTCAGATTATATTTATTATAATGATAACTATTTTTGAATAAGGATAATAGCGTATTATCCAATCTTACGCTATAATAAAATTTTACAAGGAGTTTGACTGTTATGTTTATAAAAAGATATATTTTTTTATTGGTAATTTCTTTACCATTGTTTGCCGGGGTGAAGAACTTGAGTTTGAGTCAGGCTATTGGGATCTTGAAAAAAGATAATCTGGAACTCAAGATCTCTCGTTTCAATGAGCAAATGAAGGTGTATGAAGTAGAAGCAACAGAAGCATTGAATTACGGTAAACTGGATCTAACCGTATCGGGGATGCGTTCGAATGATGCAGGGAATGTTTTTGGATTTAAACTGCAGAGCAGGGAAGCGACCTTTGGAGACTTTGGATTTTCACAGTTTGACCCTACTAATCCGAATATTTTAGATCTTCAACCTGAAGATCTGAATTATCCAGATGCAAGAAACCATTTTCTAACAAAGATATCTTATATGTTACCTCTCTATACGGGTGGTAAATTGACTGAGTATCAGCATATTAGCGAATCTTTACACCGTATGAGCCAGTTTGACACCAAAAAATTGCTTAACGCAAAGATCTATGAGGTCAAAAAAGCTTTTTACGATATCTCTTTGATAGACAACTATATTTACAATCTTTCAAAGATCATGAAAAATATTACAAAACTTGAAAGTATTATTGCAAGTATGGAAACCGAAGGGTATGCCAAAGATACAGATCTGCTAGAAGTGCAGGCCCGTAAAGCAGAAGCTGAAAGTATGTATAATCAGGCAAAACTCAATAAAGATCTTGCCTACCAGTTTCTCTCTTTTTTACTGAATCAAAACGTAGATACTATTCGCCAGGTAAGTACTATGGCAAAAATGCCACGTATTGATCTGCAGGCACTTTTGTCAAATAATATTGATATACAAAAAGCCAAACTCGGCTTGGAGATTTCAAAAATGGCTGTAGAAGCGGAAACAGGTAATTTCAGACCTGAGATCGGTGCTTTCGGAGAATATGGTTCTGCCGATAATGTACTTTTTAATGATTTTTTTGATAAAGACTTTTATACGGTAGGTGTACAGGCAAAATGGAATCTTTTCAAGGGTGGTGCAGATAAAGCAAACCTGGAAAAAGCAAAAGTGAAACGTTTGATGACAGAAGACCAGGTACGTTTGGCAAAGAAAGGGATCGAACTACAGGTAAAAAAGCTCAGAACACAAATACTTAGTGAAGATGCAGATATTCGCTCTTATAAAAAACAGTTACGTTTTGCAAAAAGAGTCTATGCAAACTACAGTGAACGTTACAAAGAAGGGATGGTGTCTATCTCTGATGTATTAATCAAACAGTCTAGAGAGCTGGAAGTGATGTTAAAACTTCTGACAGCAAAAAATAAACGTAATACCAAGATCTTTGAATTAGACAGTATCTTGAATAGAGGAGGTAAAGTATGAAAAAAATACTAGCACTGTTACTGCTCACAGTAACAACTGTAGTGAATGCAGTCGAAATTGATTTGAGTGGTTCAGTTATTTCGGATAACCAGAAGATGATGACAAGCCGATATATGGGGTATGTCAAAAAGATGGCAGTTTCAGAAGGAGACATTGTTAAAAAAGGCCAACTGCTGTATGAGATAGATTCCAAAGATATTGAAGCGGCAGAGAGACAGGTGGATCTTGCCGTTTCACAGGCAAGACTGGCACTGCAAATGAACAGGAATCAATATAACAATGTCGCGATCAATCTGGCAAGACACAAAAGGCTATACAAGAAGAAAATGGTCTCCAAATATGAGCTTGAAACACTTGAATTAGCCGAGAAAAATCTTAAAGATATGGTAAAAATATCACAAGAACAGGTTAATCAGGCTTTAGCAAAAAAAGCAGAAGTAGAGAATCAGTATAATTATCTGAAGATCACTGCTCCGAATGATGGTGTGATCGTTGCCAAAAAAATCAATGAAGGCGAAATGGCCATTCCTGGTATGCCGGCAGTTGTTCTTACAGACCTCAGTAATTTAAAGATCGTTGCTGAAATTTCGGAAACAGAGCTTAAAAATATTAGTTTAGGTGAAAAGGTCAGTGTAAGTATTCCTTCTATGGGACTTTCAACTACGGGTACGATCTCTTCGATTATACCAAATTCAAATCCCATGACACATAAATTCAAGATCAAAATAGAATTCGACCATAAAGGTCGTTCGGTTTATCCTGGTATGTATGCCAAAATTATTATCAAGTAGTCAATGATGTCTGAAAAAAAAGAATACCAGGTTACGGATGTAGCAGGTAAACTGGCAAAAGGTTTTTTACGTAATCCGCTTACGCCGGTTTTAGGTGCTTTTTTGCTTATTATGGGTTACCTGGCACTCAATATTATGCCGAGAGAAGAAGATCCGCAAATTGCTATTTCCGGTGGTGCGATCATTGTGCCTATGCCGGGCGCTACCCCACGTGAAATAGAAAATATTATTGTCAATCCGTTGGAAAGAAAACTTCGTGAAGTTAAAGGGATCGAGCATATTTATGGTATGGCAATGGATAATGTAGGTATCGTGAATGTCATGTATTACATTGGTGAGAATAGAGAAGATTCCAATCTTAAACTCTATGATAAAGTCATGCAGAATATGGATCTTATGCCCAAAGGAGTCATGCAACCACTTATCAAACCTTTTGATATCGATATTGATATTCCCATCATTACGGTCGCATTCTATGCGAAGAAGGGGGCGAATATCAATGATGCCGAATTGTTTAAGATCGTGCGTAAAGTTCAACAAAAACTCAATGCCGCTGACAATGTTGCTAAAACAACACTGAAAGGGGCAAGAAAAGAACAATACAATATTGAAGTAGATATGGGAAAACTTTCTGCCTATCACCTCTCTTTGGGACAGATCATGAAATCGGTGCAGTCAGTGGCTGTAGATGTACCCGATGTGAAGGGTCGTACTGCAGAAAATAAACTGGTGATTTTTGGAGTGAAAAATGCCATTGAGAGTGTCAGTGATGTCGGATCAGTTATTGTTGCCCAATATATGGGTTCTCCGATCTATCTTAGAGATGTAGCAAAAGTGACGGCGGGTGTAGATATCCAGAATTTTAAAACAGCCAAGATCGATATGCGCACAGACGAAAATGGAACTAAATTTGGTAAACAGAAAAGTCAGATCACTTTGACGATTGCAAAACTTGCCGGGACCAATGCTGTATTTGTTGCAGAAGATGTCGTTGAGATCCTTAAAGAGTATGATACAAAGTTCGCCCAAGAGGGTGTTGGATATTTGATCACAAGAAACTATGGTGAAAGAGCAGATGAGGCCGTCAATGAGTTGATGAGTCATCTTGTGATCACTATTGTCATTATTGCATTGATGCTTGTTTTTGCATTGGGATGGAAAGAGTCTATCATTGTTACCTTTACGGTACCGGCAATTTTGTCCGTAACACTGTTTATTGCCTATCTTTCAGGTCAGACGATCAACAGGATCACCCTTTTTGCTTTCCTTCTCTCTCTGGGTCTTCTCGTGGATGCCGCGATCATTGTGATCGAAAATATTCATAGACATTTACATGCCCATGACGCGGATGAAAAAGAAATGGATCAACTTCTGATAGAAGCAACCGATGAGATCGGTGCACCTACGAATATTGCTACTTTGGCGATCATCCTTACGATGGTACCTATGGCATTTGTTGGGGGGATGATGGGATCATTTATGAAACCTATACCATATAATGTACCTGTAGCATTGATCGCTTCACTTTTTATTGCGTATATCTTCACACCGTATCTGAGCTTGAAACTTTTGAAAAAACCAAAACATAAGCATCATAATGGGAAAAAACATAAGGAGGCCAAATAATGAGTGGTTTACAAAAACTGGTTTATACTATTTTAGATTCTAAAACCAAAAAGACACTGGTCATTGTATTGACTGCCGTAGCATTTTTTGCTTCCTTGCTAATGTTCCCGTCAAAACTTGTACTTGCAAAGATGCTTCCCGGCAAAAGTGATAATACTTTTTCAGTGTATATAGACACCCCGACAGGATCTTCTATTGAGCAGACAAAAGTAGTAAGTCAGTGTGTCATAAGTATCCTTAGTGACGAGAATGAGGTGAAGAACCTTGAACTTTTCCTTGGACAGGGGATACCTTTGGATTACGCAGGTCTGGTTAAAGGTTCCGGTATGAAACATACAGAAAATGTTGCTGAAATATCAGTGAATTTAACAGATAAACATTCAAGAACAGAACCATCATTCCTTATGGTTCAAAGGTTGAGACCTATTGTCAAAAATAAATGTCTGCCTATGGTAAAAGGGACAAATATAAAATTTGTAGAACAACCGGCAGGGCCTCCTACTTTGGCTTCAATTGTACTTGAAGTGCATGGTGACAATTTGAATAAAATACGTGAAATATCCAAGGAAGCCGCAAATATCCTAGCCGATACGAAAGGGCTTGTTGATATTGATATTATGGCTGATGACATATTTGAAAAGTATGAGCTTATACCAGATAAAGAGAAGATCACACGATCCGGTCTCAGCGTAGAACAAGTCAACAATATTTTGTATTTGGCATTTGAGGGAATGGTTATCGCGCATAAGAATTCCAAAAATGTTCCAGACCAGATCCCTATGTTCCTTGTGCTTGACAAGTCGAGTAGGAGATTAGCTTCTTCCAATGAAGACACTTTACGAAGTAAACTTTCATCTCTGAATCTGATGAACCAGAAAGGTATGATGGTACCATTGAATGAAGTGGTTACCATACGCAAAGTAAAATCAAACCCTATGATCATGCATAAAGATCTTTCTCGAATGATCAATCTGATCGCTGAGACAGATATGGTATCGCAAGTGTATCCGTTGCTGGAGGCAAGAGATGTCATGCTGGAAAAATTTGCAGATAAATATGACATTGAAAAAGCCGGATTTACTACCTATATGTTCGATCTCTATTTGACAGATAAAAAAACCGGTGAAAAATTTCTTTTACGCTGGGATGGTGAAATGAAGGTGACACTGGATACCTTTAGAGATCTTGGCGGTGCATTTATTGCTGCACTGATAATGATCTTCCTTCTTTTGGTGATCTATTATAAGAGTTTTGCGATTTCAGGAATTATCTTACTTGGGTCATTCCTTTCTCTTATTGGGGTGATCGTAGGGCATTGGGTGGCGAATCTTTTCACTTCAGAAACATTTTTCCTTACGGCAACTTCACTGATAGGATTTATTGCTTTAATGGGTATCTCTTCTCGAAACTCCCTGCTTCTTATAGACTTTGCAAAGTCTTTGATGGAGTTTCATGGAATGAAAAAGAAAGAAGCGATCGCTATTGCTACGGCAACAAGAGCCAAACCTATTGCCTTGACAGCAGTGGCGATCATATTGGGTTCAGCATTGCTTGCCTCTGATCCGGTCTTTGGTGGTCTGGGAGTGGCACTTATCTCAGGTACCGTTGCTGCAGTATTTGTTTCATTGCTTTTTGTACCGGTCTTGATGGATAATTCAAAAGCAATGGATTTTGATCTTGAATTGCATACTAAAAAAGACAGTATCTCTATCGTAAGATAAAATAGTCTATCAGCAGGTATCTCTACATACCTGCGGTATATCTCTTTTCCTTCAATCTTTTAACCATCCATCTGCTATAATCATTAAAATTTATTAGTAGGACTGACAATGGCAATAATTGGCATGGGTGACATCAAAAAAGGTGCAAGACTTGAAATTACGGGGAATCCATATAAGGTAACAGAATTTCAACATGTGAAACCGGGAAAAGGTGCAGCCTTTGTACGTATGAAGGTTAAAAACCTTCAAACAGGGAAAGTCATTGATAAGACAGTACATGCCGGAGATAAATTTGAAGTACCTGAGTTGGAACAGAAAACAATGCAATTTCTTTACGATGACGGTGAGTTTTTACAGTTTATGGATACAACGACATTTGATCAGATCGGATTGACGCATGAGCAGGTAGGGAAAGATACTTTTGACTATATGATCGACGGGATGGAGGCGGAGATCCTTTTTCATGGCGGGAAAGCGATTTCTGTAGAAATTCCTCAAACTGTCGTACTTAAAATTGTTGAAACACCACCGAACTTTAAAGGTGATTCACAAGGTGGAAAGAAACCTGCAACACTTGAAAGTGGGGCAGTCGTACAAGTTCCGTTCCATGTGCTTGAAGGAGAAATGATCAAAGTAGATACTGTTGAAGGTAAATATTTGGAAAAAGCAAAATAAAATATAAGGTCCATAATGTTACAGAAACATTTTACTGAACAGACAGCAATCTTTTTCTCTGTAGCAAAATGGGTTTTTCTCTCTTCCCTCGTTGGGGTGATCATCGGTGCAACCGTCACCCTTTTTTTAAAACTCTTAGAAATTTCAGAGGACAGTCGCTCCTTATTACCTTTTGACTACTATTACCTTTTACCCTTTGCATTGGTGCTTTCTGTCTATCTGATTAAAAGGTTTGCACCCGATGCGGAAGGTCACGGTACTGAAAAAGTAATTGAAGCAGTACACAAACGTTCCGGTAAAATTGATATTGCAGTGATCCCTGTAAAACTTTTGACTACGATAATGACTATTTTCGCAGGAGGTTCTGTAGGTAAAGAAGGGCCGGGTGCACAGATAGGGGCAGGGGTCTCTTCACTCCTTTCGACACAACTCAATTTTTCCAAAGAAGACAGAAAAAAACTTGTGATCTGCGGGATATCTGCAGGTTTTGCAACGGTTTTTGGTACACCTATTGCCGGTGCAATATTCGGTGTTGAAGTATTGATCATCGGGGTCATACTGTATGATGTATTGCTTCCCTCTTTTATTGCAGGGTTTGCAGCTTTTACGACCGCACAACTCTTAGGGGTCAACTATACCTATTTTGATCTGCATTTTTATCAAGATGTTTCTTTGGATCTTTTTCTTATTGTTCAGGTGGTCATTGCCGGGGTATTTTTTGGTATCGTTTCCGATATTGTGGTCTCGACAGTCTCGCAAGTCTCAAAAGTAGTCAAGAAAATACCGCTTCATCCATTGATCATTGCTTTTTTGGGTGGTGTTTTACTGGTTATCCTGGCGACTATCTTCGGTACACAATACCTTGGACTGGGTATGGATACGATCAAAGAAGTACTGGGTCCTTTTCCTCTTATGGCTGATTCTTCAGCCTGGTATGGATTTTTAGCAAAAACGTTTTTTACTTCTATTACGCTTGGTGTGGGCGGGAGCGGAGGAATTATTACACCGCTGTTCTACATTGGAGCTACAAGCGGGCATCTTTTTGGCGAAATAATAGGGAGCAATCATGTAGCTATGTTCGCTGCACTCGGATTTGTCTCGGTACTTGCAGGTGCCACGAATTCACCAATTGCCGCAACCATTATGGCTGTAGAACTTTTTGGTATCGACATTGCACATTATGCAGCTATCTCTGCTGTGATAAGCTTTTTGATCACTGGTCACAGATCGGTCTATGCATCCCAATTATTGGCTATGAAAAAATCTGATATGCTCTCTATGAAATTTGGAGAAGAGATAGATAAAACAGAAGTACTATTGGATGAGAGAGAGATCCGACGTATTAAGGATGTGAAAAAAAGACTTGAACACCGAAAACAGTTAATGAAAAAAAGAAGAAATATCAAAAAATAAAAGAGTGTAATTCAGCTCTTTTATCTGAAGATATTCATAGTATCTTTAATGATCGCACCTGGTACGGTTGCAATGGTCATGAACTCAGACATTTGCAAGAGCGGGTACATGACAGAAATATAGTATTTAGGTTCAAGTATTTTTGCTTCTCCATTCTCGATGAGTATAGGATAAGGCAGAAGAGCTGCATTGTTGGTACCGATCTTTGATATGAATTTACTGGTTCGTTTTCCCAACTTTACACCTACAAGTGCAGAGCCGTTATTCAGTTTCTGTATAAAGACAACATTTTTATTGTTTTTTATCTTCGTTAAAAGATTATCTCCTTTTGCTACAGTGACCATGTCTTTGTATTGTGGCATACCGTGCATGAACTGGTATTTTGGCAGAAGCTGGAATTTCAATTGATCTTTAGAGTTCAGCATACCGGGGAATTTATCCGTTATTTTTGCTAAAACGGCTTTTGCTTTTGCTTCATCATAATTGTCCTGCATAAAGGCTTTTGCTATATAGAGTGGATTGGTAATAGAGATATGATTGTCTTTTTTGTTAACAAGTAGACGCAAAGAAGCGATAAACCCGGTATCCTTCTTGCTTCCCATCTCTGTAAGTATTTTGTCCGTAAAAACAATAGAGATCAACTTTCCCTTTTTATCTACCGGAGATGTTGATAGAATATCAAATCCTGCTTCCTTCAGTGTTGCCTGAGCTGTTTTTACATCCATGAACTTGCCTCGAAGGAAAGTTGCTATTTTCCCATTGTTCACTTCTCCGAGATGGGTACTGGTATTTTTTGGTTTTGCTTTTGCATGACGTTGCTCATTTGGTATATAATTGGGTGGTACACGTTTTGAGAATTTAATAGAACGTGTATTGTTCCCTGACGTGTTTCTTGTCACAACATTGATCACTTTAGGTACTTTTGGTGGTACCGGGAGAATGATCTCTATGGTCTCACCGCCATTTTCAATGATCTGTTTTTTCTCTTTTATTTCTGTCGGGGCAGTGTTTTTCTTTTCATTTTCAGGAACAGTTTCTGTTTTTGGTACAGCTTTGGCTTCGGGTGTCTTTTTGCCAGCTATTACTTTTGATTTTTCTTTCAGGGTGTTGACATTATTTGTCTGTTTCATCCCTATGGCGATCATGATCTCAGGGATCTCTCTATCGAGCTTTTCTACAAGTTCAACTTTTTCTGGATCTGTAATATTGAGTGTCATGATCCAGTTATGCAGTCTGTACATACCTACATAAAGTTTACCTGAACCTTTTGGGATATACATATACATGGTACATGGGGCAAAGAGACCAGCGACAGGTTTTGCATCTTTCCCATCGAACATGTTGAAGGAGAATTCCATATGGCAGAGTGAGTAGGTCCAAAAAGCATCATAATCTTTGAGTACCTCTGGGGCATCTTTTGTACTTTCCATAAAGTTATGGTATCCGGCAACAAGATATTTTTTGTCTGTGAGCGCGGTTTCAAATTTGTCCTGGAACTCATCCATAAAGTCTTCTATCTCCTCTGGAATATCAAAGCTGTACTCAAAATTCATCATGGTCTGTTTCGGCAGTGCATGAAGAGGGATATAACTTTTTTCTCCTCCTAATTCTTTCTCCGTCATTGCATCAAGGGCTTTGAAGGAAGCTGTAAATTTTTCTCTTACCTCTTGGTTCTTAATGCCAAGAATATCAAGCATCACTTTAGGCATCAAGTGTCCGACATGTGTCTTGCCTTCATCAAGCTTTTTTTCAATCAGCATATTGAATGGAGAAAAACCTGCAATACGGGGATCAATATTTAACAGAGGCAGAATCATTTCATCGTTGACCACAGGCATAAAACTCAGTACATCCAGTACGGTTGAGCCAAATTCCGTTTTGTAGTGGTCATTGACCCTTTTATGAGGGTCTGTCAGGTTGAAACCGATCGTTTTGAGTTGCGTCTCTACAAGAGCATTGTATTTGTCCTCAATGTCTCCATCAAGTGTGTACATGACAGCAAGAGCATCTTCATGGGATGTATCTGTAGTTGAGGCCGCTGAAAGCAGAAAGGGTATAGTGAGTAGGAATATACTCAAGAGTAACTTTTTGATAGTATACATAGGGATCCTTTTAAGATATTACTATGGTAAAGGATAGCATATTATTGATATGTAAAATAAATGAAATTTATGATTTTTGATCAGAAGAAGTGAAAAGCTACCAAAAGTGACTGGTAGCTTTCCGGAGATAGTACAGGGTACTATTTTTTTATAGCGTCATTATCGTCAGCTATTTCTTTTACAGATTTTCTAGTCTCTTTAGAGATTGTTTTAGTTGAATCATTTGCATTGTCAGAAACAGTATTTACAGAATCTCTAGAATCATTGGAAATTGTTTTAGTTGAATCATTTACATTGTCAGAAACGTTTTTCACAGAGTCTCTTGAATCGTTAGATACTGTTCTTGTGGTCTCATCAAGATCATTAGAAACTGTCTTTACAGAATCAGCAGTGTCGTTAGAAACTGTTTTAACCGAGTCTCTTGAGTCATTAGATACTGTTTTAGTTGTATCATTAATGTTGTCAGAAACATCTTTTACAGAATCTCTTGTATCGTTAGAAACTGTTTTTACAGAATCTCTTGAATCATTTGAAACAGTTTTAGTTGTATCATTGATGTTGTCAGAAACATCTTTTACAGAATCTCTTGTATCGTTAGAAACTGTTTTTACAGAGTCTCTTGAATCATTGGAAACTGTTTTTACAGAATCAGTTGTGTCGTTGGAAACTGTTTTCACAGAATCTCTTGAATCATTAGAAACTGTTTTCACAGAATCTCTTGAATCGTTAGAAACTGTTTTAACAGAATCAGTTGTATCGTTGGAAACCGTTTTCACAGAATCTCTTGAATCATTAGAAACCGTTTTCACAGAATCTCTTGAGTCATTTGAAACAGTTTTTGTTGCATCATTGATATCTTTTGATACTGAAATAGCAGAATCTTTGAAGTCTTTAGAAGCGATCGTTGTAGAGTCTTTAAGATCTTTCGTTGTGTTGGTAATAGAATCTTTTGTATCTTCCGCAACTTCAACTGTAGCATCTCTCACATCTTTACTTGTAGATACTTGAGCAGTTTTTAAATCATCAGACACTTTTACTGAAGTATCTTTGGCATCTTTAGAAACATTTGTTACCGTACGTTCAGCACTTTTACTTGTCTCGACGGCACCATCTTTCATAGATTCAACAGAATCTTTTGCATCTTTACTCATTGAAATAGCAGCCTCTTTCATATCTTTGAACATATCTCCAAAGCTAAAATCCGCCTGCACACTAGTCATTAATGCAGCAGCTGCTACACATGAAATAAGAGTTTTTTTCATTTTTCCATCCTTTTGAATTTTTAAGATAACCCAATCTTAGCACTAACAATTTAAAATAAAACTTAAATAGTATAAAAAAAAGTAATTAATTTTTATGATGATTATCAATGTAACTTAGTTGTTAAAGATAGTTGGTTACAATACAACATAAGAAAATTATAAGAGAAGGAATGGAAAAATGAAGAAACTACTACTTGGAATTGCTCTAACATCAGTGTTTGTATGGGCAAATGGATATTCACAGGCAGACAGGATCATGGATATGCAAAAAATGGCACAGGCAATGCAGGATATACAATCAGGCTTTTTCTATAATAACGCAGATATTGTTAAAGCAGGGGTAAAAGATCTTAAAGAAACCATTATTAAAGTACGGCCTATTGATTCAGAAGTGAACAATAAAGACATTTATGAAAAATGGCTTGAAAATAATCAGAGAATGACAAATAAGATACAAAAGAAAATAAAAAAGAAAGCAGAAGATATTGAAGAGCGTTTTTCTGATGGTGATGCAGTTCAGGCACTGCAGGCATACAGTAAAATTTCCGGACAGTGTATGAAGTGTCATGTGAATTTGAGAAAATGGTAAGTAAGGCAGTATGATAAAAATAAATTTAGCAAACGGATATAGTAAATGTCAAGTTTAAAAAAATTATTGTTTGTAACTTTTTTACTCATTTCATCACTTTCTGCAGGAAACATAGTTTTAACAGGTACGGTTGTCTCTAATGGACAAAAAATGATAGGCAGCCGCTATATGGGTTATATCAAAAAAGTGTTTGTTAAACTTGGAGATAAAGTCAAGCGTGAAGATGAGCTCTATGAAATGGAGTCTGCTGAGTTCGACATTATGAAGTCTCAGGCAGATCTGATGCTGGAACAATCAAAGATCGTGCTGGAGTTTTGGCGTAAAAGATTGAAAAATATTAATAAGAAGAAGAACAGACTTAAGGAACGTAATAAAATTCCTTTAATGGATATAGATGACCTTGAAGCACAGGCAGAAAATGTCTCTGCTATGCTAGATTCTGCGCAGGTCATGGTAAAGCAGGCTTCGATCAAAGCAAAACAGATGGCAACCATATTTAACTACTTAAAAATGAAAGCTCCCTCAGATGGTGTTGTTGTTCAGAAAAATATCAAAGTGGGTGATATGGTCATGCCTGGTATGCTTACGATCATGATCGTAGATACGGAAAACCTGGAAATCGATGTTTCACTTTCGGAAAGTATTATCGGAAAAGTGAAAGAGGGACAGAAAATTCCTGTGAAAATACCGTCTATTGATTATAGTACGGTTGGAACAATCCATGCCATTATTCCTGATGCAAATCCTATGACACACAAGATCAAAATGCGAGTTTCATTTGATAAAGGTGATTCCAATGTCTTCCCTGGAATGTATGCAAAAGTAATTATTCCCGATTAAAATGACTAGATATTCGCCAATTTGTAGATTTTATAGTATAGAACATGGTACACTACTTTAATATATATAATCATTTTGAATGAGGAGTAGTTGCATGGATGGAATATACGATCTTATTATCATTGGTGGGGGACCCGGCGGTATAGGGGCTGCCGTAGAAGCAAAAGCTCTTGGTCTTGCTAAAGTACTCATGATAGAAAAAACAGACAACCACTCACATACGATCCGAAAATTTTATAAAGATAAAAAGCGTGTCGATAAAGACTGGCAGGGGCAGGAAGTTGAGCTTGAGGGGAATGTCGCATTTGTAGATGGAACCAAAGAGAGTACACTGGATTATTTTGACAAACTTCTGGATGATGAGATCATCGATACACGCTTCAACTGTGCTGTTGAAAAGGTCTATAAAGAAGATGGACTGTTTCATGTTACTTCCGGATGTGGTGTTGACAGAGCCAAAAACATCATTGTAAGTATCGGGCGTATGGGCAAACCGAACAAACCCTCCTATAAGATACCGGGCTCACTTCGTACACAGGTAAACTTCAATCTTGACAAATGTGGAAACGGAGAAACTATTTTAGTGGTGGGCGGCGGAGATACTGCTGTAGAATATGCCTGTGAACTTTCTGAAACCAATGATGTTACGCTGAATTACAGAAGAGATACTCTCACAAGACCCAATCCTACCAATCAGGAAATGATCGCAAACTATGCGGAAGATGAAGCATTGAGACTAAAACTGGGTGTGGACATTGAGAGTCTGGAAAGTGAAAGTGGTCAGATCAAAGTCAAGTTCTCAGACGGATCAGAACGGTTCGACAGGATCATTTATGCCATAGGGGGAACCACACCGTCAGATTTTTTAAAGTGCTGTTTGGTTACCCTTGATGATGCAGGTGAACCAATCTTTGATGAAAATTATGAAACAGAGACTCCGGGGATGTATGTAGCTGGAGATATTGTGTTTAATTCCGGTGGAAGTATAGCGATCGCACTTAACCATGGGTATCGTATCGTAACACACATTTTAAATAAGGAGAAGTAATGGCTAGTGTATTAATCCCTCTGGCAGAAGGTTTTGAAGAAGTGGAAGCAGTGGCTTTAGTTGATGTGATGCGTCGTGGCGGCATTGACGTGCGTATAGCATATATTGATGAGTCGCTTGGTCACGGGAAAGTTGTCATAGGTGCGCATGGCATTGGTATAAAAGCAGATACGTCCATCAAAAATGTTATTTCTGAAGATTTTGACATGATGGTACTTCCAGGTGGATGGGGAGGTACTTATGCATTGGCAGAAAATTCCCGTGTTCTTGAACTCTTGAAAGAGTTTAAAGAGGAGAAAGTGGTCGGTGCCATGTGTGCCGCTCCTTATGCATTGAAAAAAGCAGGAGTTCTGGGTAATCATTATACCTGTTACCCTGGAGCGCAAGAAGAGATAGACCAACCTGGATACAGAGACGATATGAAAGTGGTCACTGACGGGAATGTGATGACTTCACAAGGTCCCGGAACCGCTGTCTGTTTTGGCCTTGCTATTGTCGAAAGACTGGTAGGCAAAGAGAGTATGCAGACAGTGAAAGAAGCCATGTTACTGGATTACTGCTAAAACGTGCGAAATAAAATAAAACATATCCAAAACAAAATAGACCAAGATCCCAAACTCCAAAAAGCAGTGGATTCCATCAAACCTAAGAAAGGGATATGGGGTATTCTTGGGATCATTCTTTTTTTCTTTTTACCCGAAGCGATCACCTATATCTGGCAGAATGAGCTTGTTAACTGGGCACATTTACATAGTATAACTGAACCTTTGGCAATGCAACGTTGGCTCTATGCTGAGCTTGAAGATATGTTCGCTTCCGGAGTCAGTTGGCTCAATTTAACTATTGGTAGCCTGTTACTTTTATGGGTATTGAAATCTAAGTAATTTTCAATCTAAATTTACCTAAACTCTGCTATATTAATTTCCTACTATTTTAAAGGTCTATAATGTCAGAAGAACCAAGAAAGATCCCTCAATTCACCCACTTGCATTTACATACAGAATACTCTTTGCTGGATGGTGCGAACAAGATCAAAGCACTTGCCAAGAAAGTAAAAGAGATGGGCATGACTTCTGTGGCTATGACTGACCACGGAAATATGTTTGGTACTATTGACTTTTATAATACGATGAAAAAAGAGGGTATCAAACCCATCATCGGCATGGAAGCCTATGTTCATAATCAGGAAGAGTTGGGAGATAAGTCTGTACGTCAGCGTTTCCACCTCTGTCTGTATGCTAAAAATGACATAGGGTATAAAAACCTGATGTTCTTAAGTTCTCAGGCATATATTAAGGGATTTTATTATTATCCGCGTATCAACTGGGAGCTTTTGAAAGATAATTCTGAAGGGCTTGTCTGTTCTTCTGCCTGTCTTCAGGGGGAAGTAAACTGGAACCTGAACCTCTCAGAACGTAACCTCAAGTTCGGTGCTAAGGGATATGATGAAGCCAAACGTGTAGCATTGAAATATAAAGAAGTATTTGGTGATGATTTTTATCTGGAAATGATGCGCCACGGGATCGGTGATCAGCATCGTATAGACAAGCAGATCATTCAGCTTTCTCAAGAGACCGGTATCAAGATCGTTGCGACCAATGATACCCATTATACGGTACAGAAAGATGCAGATGCCCATGAAGCTTTTATGTGTATTGCGATGAACAAATTGTATGATGACCCTAACAGACTTCGTCACTCTGTACATGAATTTTATGTGAAATCCCCTGAACAAATGGCAGAACTTTTTGCAGATATTCCTGAAGCACTGGAAGCCACACAGGAGATTGCAGAGAAGTGCAACCTCGAGATAAAACTGGGTGACCCGACACCGCCAAACTTTAAATTTGCCAGACAGAGAGCAGCTGAATCAGGTATTGAATTACCCAATCCTGATATAGAGTATTCTCTTGAAAATGATATTGTATTGTTTGTGGAAGAGTCCAAAAGAGGTTTGGAAAAACGTCTGAAGATCGTACCTGAAGAGAAACACCAGGAGTACAGAGACCGCCTTCAAGTGGAGATGGACATCATTAATTCCATGAAATTCCCGGGATATATGCTGATCGTATGGGACTTTGTGGATGCCGCAAAGAAGATGGGTATACCTGTAGGGCCTGGACGTGGTTCAGCAGCTGGTTCGCTGGTTGCTTTTTCATTAGAGATCACCGATATCGACCCTATGCCGTATGGTTTGCTTTTTGAACGTTTCCTAAATCCGGAACGTATCTCCATGCCGGATATCGATATGGATTTCTGTCAGGCCAGAAGACAAGAGATATTGGACTATGTGGTAGAGAAATACGGGCGTGTGAATGTGGCTCAGATCATTACCTTTGGTAAGTTACTTGCCAAAGGAGTCATCCGTGATGTTGCACGTGTGCTAGATATGCCATATTCCAAAGCAGATGCTATGGCGAAATTGATTCCTGATGAGTTGGGGATAGATCTGAAAGGTTCGTATGAAAAAGAGCCAAAGATTGCGGAACTGCTCCAAAGTGATCCTCAGGCAAAACGTACCTGGGAGTATGCCCTCGCATTGGAAGGTCTAAATAGAAATGCCGGTACACACGCGGCCGGAGTTGTTATCTCAAATGAGCCACTCTGGCAGAAAACACCGCTTTTTAAACCAACCGGTCTGGATACCCTGGCAACACAGTATTCAGGGAAGTATGTTGAAGATGTGGATCTTATCAAGTTTGACTTTCTTGGACTGAAAACCTTAACCGTCATTGAAGAAGCACTGCAACTGGTTGAAAAACGTCATGGAAAACGCATTAACTTTGTTGAAGAGAATATTGAAGATCCTAAAGTCTATGAGTATATAGGTACAGGTGAGACACTTGGACTCTTCCAAATAGAATCTGCAGGTATGCAGGACTTGGCCAAAAAGTTGAAGCCAAATGGTTTTGAAGATGTTATTGCGATGCTTGCTCTTTACAGACCAGGACCGATGGAGTCAGGGATGCTTGATGACTTTGTGGAGCGTAAACACGGACGTGCGGAAATTACCTATGCTTTTCCTGAACTGGAACCGATACTCAAACCAACCTACGGGGTCATTGTTTACCAAGAACAAGTTATGCAGATCGTGCAGACCATTGGTGGTTTCTCTCTGGGTGGTGCCGACCTTGTTCGTAGGGCGATGGGTAAGAAAATTAAAGAGGAAATGGATAAACTCAAGGGTGAGTTTGCTAACGGTGCTGTCGAAAAAGGCTTTGACCGAGAAAAAGCGGAAAATCTTTTTGATCTGATCGTAAAGTTTGCTGGATACGGATTTAACAAATCTCACTCTGCTGCCTATGCTATGGTTACTTTCTATACGTCATATTTGAAGTATTATTACCCAACAGAGTTCATGGCAGCGATCTTGACATTGGAAAAGAATAACACAGACAAAGTGGTCAAGTATGTGGATGAACTCAAACGCATGGGTATCAAACTGCTTCCACCTGACATTAACAAATCAGGAATTATGTTTGAAGCACGTAACATTGACGGTGATGAGGTTGTTATGTTTGGTATGGGTGCGGTCAAAGGGGCAGGAGATATTGCTATCAACACTATGCTTGAAGCAAGAGGTGACGATGAGTTTACAGACTTCTCTGACTTTGTGTCACGTATCGACTCATCTAAAGTGAATAAAAAGGTGATTGAATCACTCATCAAAGCAGGGGCTTTTGACTGTTTTGGATACTCTCGAAAAGCGATGCTCTCTCAAATTGAAGACATTATTGATATGGCTAAAAAAGCGGGAGATGCCAAGAAGCAGGCAGTGAATTCTCTCTGGGGTGATGATGCTGAAATGACAACGGTAACTCTGGAACTGACGCATACGGATGAGTTTGAACCTATGGAGATACTCGATCTGGAAAAAGAGTCTCTGGGCTTTTATGTTTCAGGGCATCCTCTTGATAAATACCGTGAAACGCTTGACGATATTAAATACACACTTAGTTCTGAAATAGATGAACTTGCAGATGGATCACAAGCTCTTTTCATTGGTAAAATTGAAGGTATTGTGGAGAAAATATCTAAAAAAGGAAACAAGTTTGGTATAGCCAGCATTATGGATCTGCATGGAAATATTGAATTGATGCTCTTTGAAAATCGTCTTAAAGAATTGGAAGAAGATTTTGATATGTCCAAACCGATTGCTTTTAAAGTGAAGATCACGAAAGATGGTGATTTTACTCGTATGAATATCTTGAAGATAGAGTCTCTCAAAGATGCCAAAAAAGAGAAGATAAAAGTAAAAAAAGAAGAGAAGCATACACCTGAACCTGAATTGCCGCCACTTATCTTGTCACTTAATCTTATGCCGGATGCAAAAATAGTTGAAGACTTGATGTGTCTGGTCGAACGCTACCCTGGTAAGAGGCCGTTGGAACTTCACATTAAGTCTAAGCTTGCAGATGTGATCATTGAGTCAAAAATAAAAGTCAGTGAAATGATCGTTGAAGAGGCAAAAGATCTTGGGGTTTATCTTGAAGAGAGTTTAAGGGTTGAAGGGTAGAGATGACTCTGTCAGATTAAAATGTGAAAATGTATTTTTCTAAAAATGTTTTGTATTCTTGATACAGGCTTATTCATTTTTATTGTTAAGATGTATTAAGATAGAATATAATATGTTGACATAAAAAAGGGTTTGTATGAAATTGCATAATATTTTTATTATCCTGTTGTTTCTTACTGTTGATATCTACAGCGACAGTGCTGTTTCAAATGCAACTGACATCAATAGCACAGTACTTTCCCAAAGCAATGAGATAAAAATATTAAAAACTAAGATTAAAAAACTTGAGGCAGAACTTGCAAATTATAAAAAAGTCAAACCGGTTGCTACGGCAGTTAATCTTGTATCTATAAAAAAAGAACTGAAACCTGAAGCCAAACAAGCCGAACGTTTTGTCTGGTCCGATAAACCACCCAAAAAACTCTCCGCCTATTTTACTGCGGCCTATCAGGAGATAGATGAACTGAGTGCCAGGCTGGAGGAGAATGGTTTTAAATTATTGGCGGTCGATGAGATACTGGAAGGAAAAAATGTACTCAGTTTCAGCAGTGAATCTTTGATAAAAACAAATAGTTTTATGGCAGTATTGCATTTATTGATCAATGAAAGAAAAGAGATACGTGTACAGAATCCTTCCTATTTTGCTGCAGCCTATCTGGGAGAGGAATACACTTATGGTGACTTTAACAGCACAGTACATGCTTTGCAAAATGTATTGGGTGAAATGTATATTACTAAAGATATATATTCTCTGAATGATCTTTCTGATTACAATTTTATGTTGGGAATGCCAAAATTGGATGATACTATTATTGTGGGTAAAGGAGATGACCTTATTTCAAAATTGACAAAAGAGGATATGTCCAGGTATGTTTCTTATATTGTAACGTTACCAAACGGGTCAGTTTTGGTTGGACAGAAGCTTCAGAAAAGTACCTATGAATATCTTTTGAAGATCAATGCTTCAGATAATGCACAACTTTTTCCCTATGAAGTCATGATAGAGAAAAATAGAGCTTATATGCTGGCACCAAAATATTATTTGGCGCTTTCTCTGCCACGCTTGAGTATGACTGATTTTATGAAGATCGCTTCAGCTCCTGAAGAGATCATTAAAGATATCAAACAGGCATATAAATAGGCAGATATTTTTAAGAAAAATATGAGATATACGTCAGTAATAGTGGAAAAGACATTCACAAAACCACTTTTGTACCCTAGTAAAGAGACTTGGAATGTGTAGAATTGGAACAAATAATAAAGATAACTTTTTAGTAACCATTGTTTAAATTATTTGACGATAAAAAAGTGTTACACTCCTATCACCAATAATCTAATTTAAGGAATTTAAATGTCAAATTTACCAAAGATCATATGGTCTAAAATTGATGAAGCGCCAGCATTGGCTACCTATTCACTGTTACCAATTGTAAATGCATTTACACAGGCAGCAGGTGTGACAGTTGAAACATCTGATATTTCACTTGCAGGAAGAGTTCTTGCAGCAATGGGAAAAGCAGAAGATCATTTGTCTGAACTTGGGAAAGTGGTTTTGCAACCAGACGGAAACATTATTAAACTTCCAAATATCTCTGCATCTGTAGGTCAACTTAAAGATTGTATTGCTGAACTTCAAGGTCAAGGTTATGATATCCCTAATTACCCTGAAAACCCGGCGAATGCTGAGGAAGAAGCGATTCAGGCGAAGTACAGTACTTGTCTTGGTTCAGCGGTCAACCCAGTGCTTAGAGAAGGAAATTCAGACAGAAGAGCTGCTAAAGCAGTTAAGAAGTTTGCACAAAATCACCCGCACAGACTTAAAGCATTCCCTGAGAATCCAAAGTCTTATGTAGCACATATGGAAGGTAACGGAGATTTCTACGGAAATGAACAGTCAGTTACTATGGACAAAGCTCAAAAGGTAACTATTGCATTAAACGGAAAAGAATTGGCAACGATCGATGCTATGGATAAAGAAGTTTTAGATGGTACATTTATGTCAGTTGCCAAACTTAAAGCGTTCATTGCAAAGTCTATCGAAGATGCAAAAGCAAACGGTGTCTTATGGTCTATCCACCTTAAAGCAACTATGATGAAGATCTCTGACCCGATCATGTTCGGTCATGCATTTACAGTATTCTTCCAGGATGTATTTGACAAGTATGCAGATACATTTGCAGAGTTGAACGTAAACCCTAACCAGGGTATGTCTGACCTTGAGAAGAAAATTGCCGGTCATCCTTTGGAAGCTGAGATCAAAGCTGCATTCCAGGCAGTGGTTGAATCTGACAATCCAGAGATCGCAATGGTTGATTCTGACAAAGGAACAACAAACTTCAATGCATCTAATGATGTGATCATCGATGCTTCTATGCCTGTTGTGGTAAGAGAAGGTGGTAAGCAGTGGAACAGAAATGGTGATGCAGTTGAGTGTGTTGCTGTGATCCCTGACTCTACCTATGCTATGTTCCACCAGGAAATGGTAGCTGACTGTGTGAAAAATGGTCAGTATGATGTAACCACTATGGGTTCAATGGCAAACGTTGGTCTTATGGCTCAGAAAGCTGAAGAGTATGGTTCTCACCCGACAACATTCGAATTGGAAGAAGCAGGTACTGTAACAGTAACAGCTGAAGATGGTACAGAGCTTATGAGTTTTGAATGTGAAGCTGGTGATATCTGGAGAATGTCTAGAGCAAAAGATATCCCTATCAAAGACTGGATAAGACTGGCAGTTGAAAGAGGTCAGATCGAGAAAGTACCTGTTATCTTCTGGTTGGATGAGAACAGAGCACATGATGCAGAAATGATCAAAAAAGTAAATGCATACCTTCCTGAGTTCGATACAGAAGGTCTTGATATCCAGATCATGAATGTAACAGATGCTACAAGATTTACAAATGCCAGAGTAAGAGAAGGTAAAAATACGATCGCTGTAACAGGTAACGTACTTAGAGATCACCTTACAGATATGTACCCGATCTTAGAGCTTGGAACATCTGCTAAAATGCTTTCTATCGTACCATTGCTTGCAGGTGGTGGTCTATATGAAACTGGTGCTGGTGGATCTGCACCTAAGCACGTTGACCAATTCTTGGCTGAGGGTCACTTAAGATGGGATTCACTTGGTGAATTCCTGGCATTGGCTGAGTCGTTGAGATTTATTGGTCAAAAACATTCAGATGCGAAATTGGCTGCATTGACAGCTGCATTGGATGTTGCAAATGAAGGTTACCTTGATAACAATAAAGCACCATCAAGAAAATGTTGTGAGCCGGACAACAAGGCATCTCACTTCTTCGTAGCTCAATACTGGGCAGATGCGCTTGCTAACGGGGAAGATGCTGAATTGGCTGCAAAATTTGCACCGGTTGCTGCTGCATTGAAAGAGAATGAAGAGAAGATCATCTCTGAGTTACTTGCTGCTGAAGGTAAACCACAGGATATCGGTGGATACTTCCACCCGGATGATGCAAAAGCTGAAGCTGCAATGAGACCATCTGCTACACTTAACAGCATTATTGATGCGATCTAAGTAGAACTCTTCTACTTCTAACTACTTTTGCTGTAAAATACGCGATAGTAGTTACGCTGACCTGACACTCTGTCTGGGTCAGCCTTTAACTTCTTACAGAAATTTCTTTCTGTAATTTCACTTCTTTGTATCTAGTGTAAAAAGATGCACATAGAATGGTTTTGCCTCATTTGCCGCAAAGCATAATTGATAACGGACATTATGATTTATGTTTTGCACCGGGGTATTCTATGATTCTCACAAAAAAGGAAAACAATGAGTAAAGGTAAAAAGGTATCGATCATCGGTGCAGGTAATGTTGGAGCAACGGTAGCCTATGCATTGGCAATGAAGGGCGTTTGCCATGAGATCGTATTGAGAGATAGAAATATTGAAATTGCAAAGGGTAAAGCATTGGATATGTCTCAAGCAGCCAATGCAGCAAGGATGCATACGCTGGTATCGGTAGCAGAAGAAGCTGCAGATATGGCTGGGTCAGATGTGGTTGTCATCACTGCAGGTTCACCAAGACTTCCGGGTATGAGTAGAGATGATCTTCTTATGATCAATGCAGAGATCACAAGAGAAGTGGTTCGGGATGTAAAAGAGCATGCGCCTGATGCCATTATTATTATGGTTTCCAATCCTCTTGATGTCATGACATATGTCGCACTGAAAGCATCTGGCTTCCCTAAAGAGCGAGTGATGGGTATGGCAGGTATTTTAGACTCTGCAAGAATGGCTCACTTTATTCATGAAAAGATCGGTTACGGAGCAGGGCAGATCCGTGCTTCTGTTATGGGTGGTCATGGTGATGATATGGTGCCTCTTCCTAAATTCTCAACGGTTGCAGGTGTACCGTTGACAGATGTTCTTGATGAAGAAGATATTCTTGAAGTAGTAGAGAGAACCAAAGGTGGCGGTGCTGAGATCGTTGGTTACCTTAAAACAGGTTCAGCTTATTATGCACCGGCAAAATCTACAGCTATTATGGTGGAAGCAATTCTTAAAGATACCAAACAGATCCATCCCTGTGCGGTATTCCTTGACGGACATTATGGGCACTCGGATGTGGTTTCTGGTGTACCTGTTGCCTTAGGTGCAGGTGGTGTTGAAAAACTGTTTGAAATGACACTGTCTGAGGGGCAAAAGAAAAAATTTGCAAAATCTGTTGACTCTGTAAAAAGTATGATCGACGTACTTAAAGAAAAAAACTTTTTTGACTAAGGAGAAATAATGGAATATCGAATAGAAAAAGACACTATGGGTGAAATGCAGGTTCCTGCAGATAAATATTGGGCAGCACAGACACAGCGTTCTGTACAGAACTTCGAGATCGGAATTGAAAAAATGCC
>JAMONL010000203.1 GCA_027065815.1 Sulfurovum sp. | reverse complement strand
GCCTGTAAAGCAGCAGTAAAAGACCATAGATCAATCCCCAGAGGATCGTCAAATGGAACCCGCTTAATGCAACCAGATGGCTTACTCCCAGCAGTGCGATCTTTTCACGAAGTTTTTTATCGATAGAGGTGGCAAAAAAGATCGCATTATAAAAGCTTGCTATTGAGGCATCCTCATGCTGCTCTGCAACCTTTGACAGCAGAAGGTCTTTAAAAGTTTCAGGAGCATCAGCCCGCTCTTTGATACGACTCTTCACATAGAACGTACCCAGATAATCTTTAAATGAGATCCCGCTGTTCGGAAAGATCTGTATGCGCACCTTTGTATGGGAAAAATTCTCTTTCTTATGCGTGGTCGTATAAAAAGTAAACCCTTCGTCTGCACGTAATTTAAGAACCGTATAACGTTTCCCATGCTTCACTTTCTCATAGGCATTCAGGACAGTTGCATGTGTAAAGTAAAAGGGTTTGGAAGTGAATTCGGTGTAACTCTGGTAAGAGAAGAAGAGCCTTGTAAGAAGCAGTAACAATAAAAATGCCATCGTATAGACAAACTCTTTTTTCTCTTCATAGAATTTTGGTTTCTCGAATGACATAAGCTATTTCAATAAGGAATAGGTACGCTTAAATAGGAGGCAGTTCGATATTCCCCGTATTGGCAGGGATATCAGCATCCTGGTATTCAATTTCAAAAGCAGGACCGCTGACCTTGTCCACAAAGCGCGTAAAGTTCTTCTGAAAGACCAGTTCCACCGTCCCTGTAGGGCCATTTCTCTGTTTCCCGATGATGATCTCGGCATCCTCTTCCGGTTTTTTTCTAAAGTCGGAAGTATACTCTTTTCCTTCCGCTTTGGCTTTCATCTCTCTCTCTTTCTCCTGTGCCTCTCTGTAGACATCATCACGATAGACAAAAAGAATAATATCCGCATCCTGCTCTATTGCTCCGGATTCACGGAGGTCTGAGAGCATAGGACGCTTATTGTCTCTGCTCTCTACCCCGCGGTTCAGCTGTGAAAGGGCTACGATCGGGATCTGCAACTCCCTTGCCAGCTGCTTGAGACCTCTTGATATCTCTGAAACCTCCTGCTGTCTTCCCTCTTTACCTTCGCCTGACATCAACTGCAAATAGTCAATGATCGCAACGGAGATTTCCGGATGCTGTGACTTTAACTTACGTAACTTTGAACGCACATGGTGAATGGTCGCATACCCGCCATCATCGACAAAAAGTTTCTTTTGGGCAATATCATCTGTCGCTGCAGCCAGCTGACTCCACTGTTCATCTCTCAAATCACCCACCCTAAGTGCCTGAAGCGGTATGGAAGTTTTCGCCGAAAGCATTCTGAGCATTAATTGTTCTGCCGGCATCTCCAGTGAAAAAAATGCCACCCCTTCATTACGCTCTATGGCTTTGAGTGCCATATTGAGTACCAGTGCGGTTTTTCCCATCGCCGGTCTTGCAGCAATAATGACCAGATCCCCTTTACCAAAACCGGAGGTTTTGTCATTGAGGTTCTTAAATCCGGTATCCGTACCAATGAGTTTGGAATTTCCCAATGCTTTAAGACGGTTGATCTCATCCATCATCGAAAGTGTGATCTCCTTGGACTCTCTAAAATCCTCATTGGTATTGTTCTGTGTGATCTCATACAGTTTCTTTTCTACAAGATTCATCACTTCTTCTGCAGGAAGATCATCTTCAATGGTCACTTTTTTGATTTCGGTAGCCAGTGTTGCCAAAGCCCTTTTAGTTGACTTTGCTTTGATCTCTGTGAGATAGGCAGACGTATTGGAAATAGGATTGGCAGACAAAAGATCGAGCATCGCCACTTCATCAAACTTACCCATTGACACAAGTTTGGAACGTAAAAATTCTTCATCTATAGGCTTCTCTTCACGGCTCAGTTCTTCCATAGAAAGAAAAACATGCTGATGAAAAGGCAGGTAAAAATCCTGAGGAGAAAGCTTGGCCGCGATCTCTTCATAAATTTCAGGATCAAAAATAATGGCGGAAAGAACGGCTCTCTCTATATTCAGATTGTACATGTTCTCCATTATTTGTTTTCCTCGGCAAATTTCTCTACCTCTTCCACAAAACGATCCACCAACTCCTCTTCAGGCAGTCTTGCGACCACTTCACCTTTTAACATGACAAGACCTGCACCTTTTCCGTAGGCAATGGCGACATCCGCATGTTTGGCTTCACCAATAGCATTGACCACACATCCCATGACCGAAACATCCATAGGGGTTTTAATATGTGCCGTTCTTCTCTCCACTTCTGCTACAGCCGTCACAAGATCGGCTTCAATTCTTCCGCAGGTAGGACAGGAGATAATGTTCAATCCTTCCTGTACCCGTCCGGAATCTTTCAGGATCGCCTTCCCGACTTTGATCTCTTCTTCAAGTTCACCGGTAATGGAAACACGCATCGTATCACCGATCCCGTCAAGTAAAAGTGTTCCCAGGCCAATGGCAGACTTCACGGTTGCATGAAAGATCGTTCCCGCCTCTGTAACACCCAGATGGAAAGGATATTCATTTTTTGGACGCAACATTCTATAGGCATCTACCGTTCTGTCCACATCAGAAGCTTTAAGGGAGACTTTAATGTCAGTAAATCCAAGGTCTTCCAGGAATTTAATGTTATATTCTGCAGAAGCAACCATCCCTTCAGCCGTTGCCCCATACTTCTGATCAAACTCTTTTTCAAGAGAACCTGCATTAACGCCTATTCGGATAGGAAGATTCCTCTCCTGACAGGCTTTTACGATCTCTTTAATACGGTTCTTCTCACCAATGTTACCAGGGTTAAAACGGATACAGTCCACCCACTTCGCTGCTTCCAGTGCCAGTTTATAGTTAAAATGTATATCTGCGATCAAAGGTAAAGAGATCTGCTCTTTGATCGCTTTCAATGCCAAAGCATCTTCCATTTCAGGTACCGCCACACGTACCAGATCTGCTCCTGCAAAATGAAGCCTGTTAATTTGTTCAACCGTAGCCGCCACATTATGGGTATCAGAATAAGTCATTGACTGCACTGAAATAGGCGCATCACCGCCGATAGCAACATCTCCGACATAAATTTTTTTAGTTTGTACTCTTGGTTTCAAAATATACCTTATTATGGTCGATCATTCGACTCTATATTAATTGTATTCTATCCAAAATATCTTCATTTTTTCGTAGAGTGCTTTTCCCCAGTACACCCTACGAAAACTCAACCGGATCCATATCAATCTCAATTTCTCTGCAATCCACACTGTGTAAGGCTTTTAATAACGGTAGTCTACTCTTCGCCCGTAACAAAATATTAAATCGATATTTATTGGCGATTCTCTCCACCGGTGCTTTCCCGTGTCCTACAATCTCAATCTCTTCAAACTCTTTGAGTTTTGTGACGGTATCCAGCGTGATCTTTCCTGCTTTGCCTTCATCTTTGTGGGCAATGAGTATGCGTGCCAGTGAAGCAAATGGCGGATAGTGGGCGATCTCTAAAAAGTCCAGTTCATCCTTGATGAAATTCTCATAGTCATTCAGATAGCTTTTAAAAAATTCCGGATCTCCTGTCTGCACAATGACATTGGCCTCTTTAGCCCTGCCCGATCTTCCTGCAATTTGAAAAAGAAGTGACATGGCTCTTTCCCGTGCCCTGTAATCCGCCAAACCTAAGATGTAATCGAGCCCCATAATGACAGACAGTGTGATCCCCGCATAGTCATGTCCCTTACTCAGCATCTGTGTCCCCAGTAAAAGGTTGCTTTCTCCGCTCTCAAAACGTCCCAATGCCTCTTTTAGTTTCTTTGCTGTCGTAATACTGTCTTTGTCGAACTGTTCTATTGCTATGCCTTCAACCGCAGACTTAATGACTTCTATCGCTTCCACCGTTCCCATACGTTCACTCTTTAACGGAGAGTGTCCGCAATGCGTACAGGTATCCTGAATGGCTTCAGTAAAATTACAATAGTGGCATTTCAAATGTCTATGGTTTCGGTGAAGAGCCATTCCCACAGAACAGTAAGGGCAAAGATGGGTTTTCCCACAACGTTCACAATAAAGATATTTGAAATTTCCCCTGGTGGGCAAAAAAAGCAATGACTGTTCTTGAGCTGTAAAATTCTGATGCAGCATCTTTAAAATAGGAGTACAAATACTGTCTCCGGAAATAAATTGATACTTTTTTGTTGTCTCAATATAAGGTTTTTCCAATTTCACAACCTCAAACTTGTAATACGAAGTCATCGAAGGTGTTGCCGACGCCAAAAGTACCTTGGCACCAAGCTTCTGTCCCATCAAAACTGCCACATCACGTGCATGGTAACGCGGTCGGGTCATCGCCTTATAGGAGTCATCATGCTCTTCGTCCACAATGATCAGTCCCAGATCAGACAAAGGTACAAACAAAGCAGATCTCGCACCGGCTATAATGCGAATATCTCCACTTTCAATACCTTCCAAAATAGAAGCTTTTTTCTTTTTTGTCAACTTCGAGTGCCACATCGCCACGGCATCCCCAAAATAAACTTTCAAACGTTTTTCCATCTGAGGGGTAAGCGAGATCTCTGGCATGAGAAAAATGGAAGTTTTACCCTCTTCCATCATTTTTACCATCAAAGAGATAAAGATCTCCGTCTTTCCTGAACCTGTGACTCCAAAAAGCAAAGCACGCTCTTTTTTTAGAAGTTGTTCATACGCTTTTTGTTGTATAGGTGTTAACGTAGGGGCAGACCTATGTGTCTGCTCTTGATATACCAAAGGATTTATGGTTTTATGTTTCTCCAAAGGGTCGATACACAGGTCGACCCCTACGGGGTAAGGCAAAAATAACGAGATCGCTTCAGAAAATGAAGAAAAATAATATTCAGAAATAAATTTAGCGATCTCCATCTGTTCAGAGCTATAAAATTTATTGGATACAGATACTATCTCTGCAGTGTCAAATTCAGGTTTTTCAACTTCTTCAAGGATAACAGCTTCTTTCACTGTAGATTTTAGAGGGACAGATAGTACAGAGCCTATTTTCAGTTCATCTCCACAGGCGTAAGTTAATTTTGGTGCACTGGAGCGTAAAAGCGTGACTTCATAATAATACACAGCGTAATTAGAAATTAGATGTCCGTACTATCTGGCAAGGAGATCACAGTTTCCTGTCGTTGTCGATGTACAGTCCATTCTGGAATTTGAAACATTGAAGTCTGCATAAGTTCCACCGTATGGCAAATAATATCTATATACACCATTAGATTGTTTTAACCAACATCCTGTTGCGCCTGATTTACAGGTTGTAAGAGGGTATTCAAGCACTCTGTTGGCAGAAGTATTGTTGTCATAACGGTCAAATATAGGTGAATTTGCTGTTCCTGCACTCCCGCTGTCCACACTTGTAATAGGATTAAAATCACCGCGCAAAATACGCTTTTGTCTCTCTGTTGCAATGGCACTTCTTACAGACGCAACCGTTGCTCTGGCTTTTGTTATGATCGCATCATCCCGTGTAGCAGCGAATTTTGGTACGGCAATCGCTGAAAGTATACCTATAACAACGATGACAAATACCAATTCTATCATGGTAAAGGCTTTTCTTGAAGATAATTGCATGTCTATTCCTTCTGTTTAAAAATATTATAACATAAATAGCGCTAATTTTTTACCCTACTTTTTAATTGTCAAGCCTGCCAATTGATATGTTTTATTACTGAATGGTTCTTGTTTCGGATATGGCTTTAACTGCTTCACAGATGGGACTGTTACACAGTGCCATTTACTATGATCGGGAAAGAGAGACAAATGACATTATGTAATGAAGAATTATAAAATCAATCAGAAACACTTTTGATCATTGGATTTATTTTATAATGCTTGAATACTCGAAAATATGATAGAGACGTTCCCACGTACAATGTGGGAACGAAAAAACCTTAACGCTTAACAGTTGTACCGCCAAGCTTTGTTACTTTACCACTTGTACCATTTGTAAGAGCTTGAAATGTTGTCTCTGTTGACAATGCTGTAGCAATTGTACTTGAAGATGAACCTTGCTTCATACTAAATGTCTGAGCAGAACCCGCTGTATTCGTTGAGTTAATATCTAAAACATCTCCTGAATCATCACAAATATAAAGTAATGTTCCTGCAAATGTAGTACCATTTGTTGCCTGAGTTGTAGCTCCACACGATGGATTTGTAAAGAGTGGTACATCTGTTATATCAGTCACTTTAGCTGTTAAATAGTTTGTTTCACCCTGTGATGTATAATAATTCTTTACATCTTCAGCAATAGTTCTTGCATTTGCAACAATTGCTGAGATCTTAGCATCATCTCTCGTTGCTGCTAGTTTAGGAATGGCAACTGCTGCCAAAATACCGATAATTACAATTACAAAGATCAATTCGATCATTGTGAATCCGCGTCTCATGTTCATGTTTGTGTTAGTCATGATTAACTCCTGTTAAATAAAAATAGTACCAATTCAATAACTGGTCCGCGGCAATTGTAATATGTTAAAACTTAAAGGTATCTAAAAATTACAAAAACTTATGAAAAATACTTAATTTTTTGTAATATATCCCGTATATTTATAGAATAGTCGGGAAATAACATCCTGCAAATGTAAGATGAATCTATGCTTCTAAACGTGTCTCTTTCCCTAAAATATGATGCAAAAAAAGGATCTGGGCAAATACCGGAGCAAATATGTTGAGTACAGGAACGTAGTTAAAGAGTGATGCGATCATCGCGATGAGTGTGGACTTTTTAGTTTTCTCTTTGATCGTCTGCTTATCGGTGATAAAAAGTGAACTGACATCATAGACCGTTGGGGCTTTTAAAAGGATGGACCAGAGCCATAACATATAGACCTGTCCCGCTATCGGTATGAAAATAAGGGGAAAAGTGAACATAAAGATAAAAAGAAAGATCAGTCCAGACTTGATACTCAGGTAGACGGAAATGCTTATGTTCGGACTTCCGACCACCTTGACTTGAGGGTAATGCTTTTTTGCCAATTTCTTCAAAAGCGGTTCTACATACAGTGAAGTCAGAATAGAAATAGTAATAATAATAAGCATATACGCCAATACAATAGTCGCCACAGAAGCTCCACTGGTCTGCAGCCACTCCCAGGGGATCCATGAGAGGTAGGAAGTAATAAATCCGGAGAGCGCATCCCAAAAGAAATAGATGAAGATCCCTGTCAGGAGTAATGATGAAAATCCTATTTTTAGAACAAATTTGAGTACTTCCGGTGAAAATATATCTTGCAGGCTTTTTGTGATGGTATTTTTCATATTATTTTTTACTTTCTATTATATTACAGGAGTATTGTCTTCCGACAACACCGTTTAAAATATTTATTATCTTGGTGTTGTGAGGGCACAACACCCTACAGATATTCATTTTTAAAAGCCACATAGCGTTCTGCAGAAGCATACAGCTCTTTCACTTCTTCTTCTGTCAGTTCACGCACCACTTTTGCCGGGCTTCCCATAATGAGGCTTCTTGGCGGAAAGACTTTGTTCTTTGTCACCAGACTTCCTGCTCCGACAATGGACTCTTTTCCTATGACTGCACCGTCAAGAATGGTTGCGGACATCCCTATGAGACAGGCATCTTCAATGGTGCAGCCATGCAGCATGACACGGTGCCCTACCGTAACATCATTACCGATATGTGTCGGGTTTCCGTCTGTCATATCTGCTTTTTTATGGTGGGTGACATGTATCATACTCAGATCCTGAATATTGGTTCTATCGCCAATAGTGATAAAATGCACATCTCCCCGAACGACACAGCCGAACCACACGGCAGAATCTTCACCCATACTTACACGTCCTATGACAGAAGCACCTTCTGCGATCCAGGCATTTTTTTTCAGTTCAGGAGTCCAATTTTGGAATTTCATTATCATTTTTTATCCTTATGTAGTCGGTTAAAACCGACCCTACGATTCTTTTAAAATACGGTTTGCCAGACGGCTCACATAATCGGGTGTCTCTTTTTTGGTTTTATCATGGATCTTGTTGGTATAGGCTTCCAAGACATTATGATTGTTGACCGCTTTGCCAAGCAGAGGCACTTTGACATAATTGCCATCTTCTTTCAATAGCCACCTCAACTGATTGTCCGCTAACTGAAGCATGAGTATCTGCTCGATCTTTTGCCTAAGGTTCTCTTCAAGTATCGGGGTCATAAGTTCTACCCGTCTTACCAGATTACGGGGCATAAGATCCGCAGAGGAGATATAGCATTTCACTTTATCATGTTTAAAGTAATAAATACGCGGATGCTCCAGGTATTTACCAATGATCGAAGAGACTGAAATATTTTCAGAGATCCCTTTGATCCCGGGTTTCAGACAACAGATACCACGGATAATAAGATCTATCTTGCAGTCCGACTGAGAGGCTTTGTACAAGGCTTTGATGATATCTGTATCGACCAGTGAATTGGCTTTGAGGATGATGTGCCCGTTCTTGCCCTGTTTCCCCTCTTTCTCTATCAGTTTCAGTAGCTTTGGTTTTATCTGAGAGGGAGAGATAAAGAGTGTATCCAGTTTGGTCGTACGTGCAAAACCGGTCAAAAAGTGAAAAAAATGAGTGGCATCGGTACTGAAAGCTTCTTTGGAAGTAAAATAGGAGATATCGGTATAGATCTTTGCAGTGCTCGGGTTGTAGTTCCCTGTGGCAAGATGCACATACGATTTCAGCTGTTTGCCTTTTCGTTTAATGACCTGAGCGATCTTCGCATGTACTTTAAGCCCTGGGATCCCATATACGACATGTGCACCTGCATCTTCCAGTGCTTTTGCCCAACGCAGGTTGTTCTCTTCGTCAAAACGTGCTTTGAGTTCCACCAGTACAGTGACCTGTTTCCCGTCACGCACCGCATCGATCAGTGCTTTGACAATAGGTGATTTCGGCCCGGCACGGTAAAGTGTCATACGGATAGCCAGTGTATCAGGATCGGCAGCAGCCTGTTTGATGAATTTGACAACAGGCTCAAAACTGTCAAAAGGATGATAAAGCAGAATATCCTGCTTATCTATCGCTTCAAAGATATCCTCAGAATCAAGCGGAGGCAGGATCTTTGGATTGAAGGTAGGCAGCACCAAATGAGAAAGTGCCTTGTCTCCGACAATTTGCCATAAAGCACCCAGATTCAGAGAAAGACTTTTGTAAGTATAGATATCCTTATCATCTAGGTTCAGATGAGAGAGCAGGAATTTAATGAGGTCTGCATTTGCCCCGTCCATCAGTTCCAGACGAATGAGTGAGCCTTTATTTCTCGAGCGCAACCCCTCCTGAAGAATTTCCAAAAAGTCGTCCGCTTCCTCTTCTTCTATCTCAATATCAGCATTCCTTGTTACTCTGAACGGTGTGGAGGCTAATTGTTTAAAGCCCGGGAAAAGTTCCGAAGCAAAGTGCTCTACGACAGACTCTATGGGAACAAAGGTCTGTTCGAGCTGTATGAACCGGGGCAAGATCCTTGGAATTCTGATAAGACCGTGCTTAATGTGGTCAGAATCATCTTTAAGAGACATGGCAAGACCGAAACTGAGGTTGTTCAGATGAGGGAAAGGATGTGTTGCATCTATGGCAATAGGGATAATAACCGGGTAGATCTCATGAAAAAAGATCTCCCTGATCTCCTCTTTCTCTTCTTCATTGAGTGCATCATAATTTTTGACATTCACGCCATGGGTATGCAAGTCGGAAATGATGGAAGTATAACAGGACTCCAGTACTTTATGCTCTTCATGCAGGTAGGCATGTATCTGCTCCAACTGCTCCGAGGGTGTCAGTTTATCGGCGCCTGTCTCCTGCACACGTGCTTTGAAAAGTGCTTTCAGGCCGGCAACACGGATCATGTAGAATTCATCCAGATTGGTTCCGTAGATCGCCAGGAATTTTAAACGTTCCAGTGGGGGAAGTTTCTCATCCAAAGCCTGTGCCAGAACACGAGAATTGAATTGCAGCCATGAGAGCTCACGGTTAAAATAGAGTTGTGATGAGTTGAGGTCAAGGGTCATAGTTTTGCCTATATAATATGTATGTTTTTTTGTATTATAGCAAAATTACTTTTGGGCTGTTTTACAACTTTTTCACTTTGGCGATCTCGTCCCGTAATCTCGCTGCTTCTTCAAACTCCAGATTCTTCGCAGCAAGCAACATTTTTGCTTTCAATTCTTTCACCAACTGCTGACGTTCCGCCTTTGGCATTTTATCAAGCTTGCTTCTTTTGTTGTAAAGCTCTCCGGCATCTTCAACCTTAAGATTGGTATCAAGTTCACGTATGGTGGTTGTTGGGGTAATTCCATGTATTTTGTTGTACGCGATCTGTTTTTCACGTCTTTTCTGCGTGACTTCAATAGTGACCTTCATGGACTCTGTTATTTTTTTTGCATACATGAGCACATGCCCCCTGGTATTTCTGGCGGCACGTCCTGAAGTTTGAATGAGAGAAGTCTTCGAACGTAAAAATCCTTCTTTGTCCGCATCAAGTATCGCAACCAGACTCACTTCAGGTAGATCAAGTCCTTCTCTGAGTAGATTGATCCCTACCAGAATATCAAACTCACCCAGACGTAAAGAGCGTATGACCTGGTTTCGTTCTATCGCATCAAGATCAGAGTGCATGTACCTGACCCTTAGCCCCAGGTCATTGTAATAGCTTGTCAACTCTTCTGCCATCTTTTTTGTCAACACCGTGACAAGTACCCGTTCACCGCGTGCAATAACTGGTTTCATACGGTCATGAAGGTTTTCGACCTGATAGGTACTGTCGACCACTTCTATTAGAGGGTCAAGCAGCCCCGTCGGTCTGACCACCTGCTCTGCCACAACGGAAGAGAGTTCAAGCTCCAGTTCATTCGGAGTGGCGGAGACAAACATGAAATGCGGTGCTTTGTGAATATACTCGTCAAACATCAAAGGTCGGTTGTCAAGTGCCGAAGGAAGTCTGAACCCGTGATCGACCAATACCTCTTTTCTGCTTCTGTCACCGGCATACATCCCTCTGAACTGAGAAAGAGAGACATGCGACTCATCTACAATGACCAGATAATCATCATGCATGGCTTCAAAATAATCCATCATTGAGTAGGGTGTCTCTCCCGGTTTTTTCCCAGTCAAATGTCTGGAATAATTCTCGATTCCCTTGCACATTCCCGTTGCTTCTATCATTTCCAGATCAAATTCTGTACGCTGCTTGAGACGGTTATACTCCACCATTCGACCCTCTTTCTGGTAATAAGCCAAACGTTCACCCAACTCCTCTTCTATACTTTTCACCGCACGAGCCAATTTCTCTTTGGAGACAATGAACTGGTTGGCTGAGTAGATGGTCGCCTCTTTCATCTCTTCCTGCTTTTCACCTGTCAGGGAGTTAAACTCATAAAGTGCTTCTATCTCATCACCGAAAAACTCAATACGTAGAGCAAACTCTTCTGAGTAGGCAGGGTAAATATCTATGACTTCACCGTTCACCCGGAAATCTCCCCGGTCAAAGAATTCATCATTGCGTTTATAGCCCATATCAACCAATCTGAGAAGGAGTGCTTTTTGATTATACTCCTGACCAATAGCAAGTTTCTGGACAATGGAACGGTAATCCTCCGGAGACCCCAAACCATAGTTGGCAGAAACAGAAGCGATCACGATGACATCATCATTCGAAAGCAGAGAAGCTGTCGTACTCAGGCGGAGACGCTCCAATTCCTGGTTAATGGATGAGTCTTTTTCTATAAAAAGATCCTGACGGGGGAGATAGGCTTCAGGCTGATAATAGTCATAATAGGAGATGAAATATTCCACATGGTTATTTGGGAAAAAACTTTTAAATTCTGAATAAAGCTGTGCCGCCAGTGTTTTGTTGTGGGTCATGATGAGGGTAGGTTTTTGGGTTTTTTCAATGACTTTTGCCATCGTATAGGTTTTTCCGGAACCGGTTACTCCCAGGAGCGTCTGATACTGATTTCCTTCTTCAATGGACTTGGATAATGCATCAATAGCTTTTGGCTGGTCACCGGAAGGTTCATACGCACTTGATACTGTAAAATTTGCCAAAGATACTCCATTAAAAATGAGTTTAGTCTCATTTTTTAAATATTTTTGGTATTATAACACAACAAAATATTACGGAGAGATAAATGTCAGCATTGCAAAAATTACAGGAAAAAATTGAACAATGGAGAGTAGATCACGAAGCATTGAAAACTGAAAATGCCCAACTTAGAGTAGAATTAAGTAATGCTTCCGGTGCACAAGGTGAAAAAGATACGATTATTGAGTCTCTCAGACGTGAACTTGCGGAAAAAGATGCTGAGATAGAGAAGATCATTGCACAGGTTGAGACTTTACTTTCGTAAAGACTTTTTAATTCAAATCCAAAGGATTTACATATGAAACAAGTTGGACTTACCGTATCCGGAAACCGTTATGAGATCAAACTGGAAGATGCTTTTGCAGATTTCATCAACAAAGACCTGCAGGATGCCGGTGTCAATCTGCATACAGACAACAAACCAGACAAGCTTCTTAAGGCCTATTTGCGTCTTGCAAAACAGGCAACCTCTTATGAAGATGAAATCGAACTGCTTATTGAAACATTGGATGGTCTGTAAGGTATTACCCCGTAATACCCTAGATGTTCTCTTTTTTCTTCTGGCTCCTCTGTTTCCTGCTTGAAACAGAGAATCGTAATAGGTCATCTGTACTTTTTACATACTCAGGCAGGGTCTCCAGACTTTTTTCCATCACTTTATGGGCACAGACAGCATCTGAAAGCGCACGGTGATGGGTCGCTGTTTCCAACCCCAATGTACCGATAAGATATCCAAGACCGTACCGTTCACTCTCAAAAGTACGCCGTGCAAGATCTATGGTACAAAGTTTCGGATTGCCTATGCCTCCCAGGCCAAAGCGGTCAAATGAAGCATTTAAAAAACTGTAGTCAAAATCAACATTATGCGCAACAAAAACGGCATCTCCCATAAAGTGTCTCAACCCGATAAGGGCTTCCCGTCTTGTAGGTGCCCCTATTAGATCTTCAGGTTCGATCCCTGTGATCTTGGTAATGTATTCGGGAAGATAGGCACACTCTACGAACGTTTCATACTGATCGATCACTTTTCCGTTCAGAACCATAATAGCACCAAGTTCAATGACCTGGGATGTACCCGGTTTGGAACCATTGGTCTCAATATCGATCACACAGTATTTCTGTTCACGGTAGGGCGTAAAAAAAGTTTGTAGCCGATAATTTCCCTCTTCTGTCTCATCTATAGGGTAACCTGATGCCTGAAGCAAAATAAAGATCGTGTCACTGTCTTCAAGCAGCGTGGTATATTTCACCACGATCCTTTCATACTGCTCCTTAGTCAAAATACCTTCATTTTTACGAAAGGCTGTGGTCAATTCTTCAAATACTTTTTGCATTACGGATGAACTTCTCTACTTTCTCTGGATCTTTTTTACCCTTGACTGATTCAACTCCTGAAGAGATATCGACAGCATAAAAACCATATTTTTTGACCTCAGATATATTATCCGGAGTTAATCCTCCTGCCAGAATGATCTTCGAACAGTCAACCCCTTCGAACCATTCAAGATTGAGACGTTTTCCAGAACCACCGTAGGCTTCGCAATAGGCATCAACCAAACGGTATCTGCCAGAAAATCGATGAATATCTTCAGGCTTTTGGGCACGTACAACAGGCAGTGTTTTTAAATCTATCACATCCAGGAATTCTTCATCTGCTTCAAAATGTATCTGAGCCAGAGAGATATCGGTATCTCGGCATACAGCATTGATACTCTCCACGCTCTCATTCACGAACAGTCCAACCCGTTCTACAAAAGGAGGAAGTAATGCAATGATCTTTTTTGCCGTATCGGGGGTAATATAGCGTGGTGACCGGTCATAGAAGACGAAGCCCAAGGCATCTGCCCCACATGCTACTGCCTGCAGTGCATCTTCCAGGTTGGTGATACCGCAGATCTTCACTCGCATATTTTTCCTTATAGGGTGTATTTTCAATGCACCATCAATATGGCCTTTCGGCAGAACTCTTATTTTTTACAAATTTATTTATGTTGTGCGTTGAAAATGCACCTTACATTATTTTAACAAGCTGATCGCTTTGCCTATACCTTCAGGATGCTTATAGACAAAAGATCCTGCAACCACGACATCCACACCTACGGCTTCCAGCTCTTTCACATTGACATCATTCACACCGCCATCCACTTCAATCAGACAGTCAGGATTTCTTTTTTCGATCATTGCTTTGAGCCTCTTGGCTTTTTCTATGACAGAGGGAATGAATTTCTGTCCGCCAAAACCGGGATTGACCGACATCAGCAAAACCATATCCAGATCTTCAAGCAAGAACTCTATGGCTTCAGGTGGTGTATGCGGGTTCAATGTGATCGCCGGTTTGATACCCAAAGCACGAATTTTCTGTATTAATCTGTGGGGGTGTTTCTCCTCTTCTATATGAAATGAGATATACCCTGGCTTTAACGGTGCGAACAGATCTATGAAAAAGGAGCTGTTTTCAACCATAAGGTGAATATCTAACGGTTTGGTCGCTGCTTTCGCTACCGCTTCAACCACTACGGGTCCTATGGTGAGGTTGGGAACAAAATGGCCATCCATCACATCGACATGAACAAGGTCACATCCGCCTTCGCAAATGGCTTCAACATCACGTGCCAAATATCCAAAATCTGCAGATAATATACTCGGGGCTACTAACATACATTTCCTCAGTTAAGTAATTTTGGTCATTATAGCAAAACCAAACTTGCATTGAATCTTTTTGTCAACCAAACCCCTCAGATCATACAAAAATAATAAACCTTAAGCAAAATTTATGCTCAATTTGTCTATAATCGCACAAAATATTCGAGATTGCAAACCCTATTGTCTGCATATCTACATTAAAAGAAGGTACTATCATGTCAAGAAAATGTGAAATTTCTGGTAAAGGTCCGCTTGTAGGAAACAACGTTTCTCACGCGAACAACAAAACAAAAAGAAGACAACTTCCTAACCTCAGATCTGTCAAGATCACACTGGAAGATGGAACAACAAAAAGAATCAAGGTTGCTGCTTCTACGCTTAGAACAATGAAGAAAAAAGCTGCTCAAGCTGCTGTAGCAAACTAATATCCCTTCTTTAGGGATATCACACTTTTGAGTCCAGCTCAAAAAATCAAAAAGTTTCTCGGTTGGAGAAGCACCCCAAAACCACATATTACCCTAAATGATGAATTTTATGGTCATTTAGCCCCTTTTAGACTTCCTCTCGTACTTACTGTATTTATTATGCTTATCGGAACGATAGGATACATGGTCATTGACGATTTTCCACTCATGGATGCCATTTATCAAACCGGGATCACCTTTACGACTGTAGGTTTCGGAGAGATACAGCCCATTTCTGATCTGGGTCGTATCTTCACGATCACACTCATCATTTTTGGATTTGTTGTCTTTTCCATTGCGGTGGGTATTATTGCAGAAGTGGTCAAAAAAGGTGAATTTCAAAAAACTGCCAAGGAGCGTAAAATGCTTTATGAGATAGCCAGACTTAAACACCATTTTGTTGTCTGTTACCACAATGAATTTACCATTCAGGTCACTAAACAGTTACGTGCCAACCACATCCCTTTCGTTGTGGTTGATCCAAGAGAAGATCTTGAGGATATTGCCAAAAAATACCACTATCCCTACTTTGTGATTGCCGAACCCCATACGGAAGAGGGGATACTAAAATCCCACCTCTCTTCTGCAAAAGGAGTCATTACGCTGGCAGACAATGTAGCGGACAATATTGCGACCATTGCTTCGGCCAGACTTTACGAAAGTGAGATAAGCCGTGCGCGGAAGTTTCTCATTATCGCCAATGCGAAAAGCAATGAAGATGACCAGAAACTGCTTAAACTGGGTGCGAACAAAGTAGTCACAGCAACCAAACTCATGGCCGAACGTATCAATGCCATGGCAGCAAGACCGGATATGGAAAACCTGCTGCAGGAGTTCCTTTACAAAAAAGATACGCCACTCGACATGGAAGAAGCAAAAGTTTCCAAAACCTCATGGCTGACACTTAAAAAGATCAAAGCCGCACGCTTCAGAGATATTGCCAATGTGACCATTATCGGTATTCGTCAGAAAGATGACAAGTTCATTCCTATGCCGAGAGGAGATACCATCATCATGCCTGAATCCAAACTGCTGCTTATCGGTACCGAAGAGGGTATCAGGAATGCAAAGAAGATCATCCGTAAAAAAGTAAAACCTGAGGAGTTGAAATATGTATAAGCTCATTGCACTTGAAAATGGTCTGGAGAATGTACAGGGATTCTTCTGCGGTGCGACCAATGTAGGGATGAGAACGAATCCGGCGAATTCCGGCCCGTCAGATGTTGACGGTGATGTGGCATTCATACGTTCAGAAATTCCCTGCGATGTCTCTGCACTCTTTACTTCCAACACATTCCAGGCAGCACCTATCGGACATTTTAAAAGATACCCTAAAGATTTCAAGACAGACTTTGTTTTGATCAATGCCAAAAATGCCAATGCCATGACCGGAGAAAGAGGAATTGAAGATATTGACACTATTCTGTCAACACTCTCTTCAAAATGCTCTGTCACAAACCCTGTCATGGCCTCTACAGGAGTAATAGGCTACCGTTTACCTATTGACAGGATCGCTTCTGCTTTTGACACACTTGATTTTTCCTCAAAGGATTCTCATAAAACAGCAAGAGCCATCATGACCACCGATTCATTTAAAAAAGAACTGGCATACAAGGTTGAACTTCAAAATGGCGAAAGTTTTACCATCGCAGGCATCTGCAAAGGTGCGGGAATGATCAACCCCGCGATGGCGACAATGCTCTGCTTTGTTACCACCGATGCCGACATCCCAAAATCTGATATGGATGAACTGCTGACTTTGTCTACAGAAGCTTCCTTTAACCGAATATCTGTGGATGGAGATACATCAACCAATGATACGGTCATGCTGCTTGCCAATAAAAAAAGTGGGAATTATAACAAAGAAGCTTTTAGCGACACCATGAATAAACTGCTTTTTGAACTGGCAATGATGATACTCAAAGACGGAGAGGGTGCCAATAAACTGGTGGCTTTTGAAGTCAAAGGCGCAAAAAGTGAAGAAGATGCAAAAAAAGCGAGTATGGCTTTAAGCAACTCTCTTTTAGTCAAAACCGCACTCTTCGGTGAAGACCCAAACTGGGGAAGAATCGCTTCAACGATCGGGGCAAGCGGTATTGACTGCGATGACAGCAGACTCACTATTCATTATGATGATCTGCTGATCTATTCCGATGCATTCAGAGAACTTGACCAGGCACGTGAAAAGAAAGCCTATGAGATCATGAAACAGGAGCAATTTACAGTCACCTGTAATATTGGCCTGGGGGAGGCATCATACACTTCATACGGTTGCGACCTCAGTTACGAATATGTAAAGATCAATGCAGAATATCGCACCTGATTTTAACCACAAAAACGATAAAATACGTAAAATAATACAGGAGTTACCATGTTACACGAATACAGAGATGATATACACGATTTAAAACAAAAAGATGCACACTTTGCAAGAATTTTTGAGAAACACAATGAGCTTGACAAAAAAGTTGAAGATGCTGAAGCAGGCAGAACGATCCTTACAGATGTAGAGTTGGAAAACCTTAAAAAAGAAAAGCTTCTTTTAAAAGATGAAGCATACAAGATCATTATGGATCACAGAAAAGCAAACGCGTAATTCTCATGTGGGCTCCGGCTCACAATGTTCTACCCTCTTCTTATCTAATCTATTCTATACTAATACAAACCATTCTCAACATAACAATCAGACAAAAGGGAACCTATGTCATCATTTAACCGTATTACAAATATACCAGAAGCCCTCCTTCAAACACTCAAAATTCTGAATTTTACTACAATGAGTGAAATTCAGGAAAAAGCGATCAACCCTATTTTGGAGGGAAAAGATATTTTGGCCCAGTCCAAAACAGGTTCAGGTAAAACACTGGCTTTCGGTATTCCCTCTGTTATGGTAACAGACACGAACAACAACAAACCACAAACCATTATCATCACCCCAACGCGTGAATTGGCGGAACAGATCGCAGTAGAACTCAGAAAGATAGCGGCCTACAAAGCCAATTTAAAGATACTGACACTCTATGGCGGCGTGCCGCTTCGCACACAGGCAGACTCTTTGGCAAAAGGTGCCCATATACTCATTGGAACACCCGGGCGTATTCAGGATCATTTGGCAAAAGAGACACTGCTGCTTGACAGTATCAAAACTTTGGTGCTCGATGAAGCCGACCGTATGCTGGATATGGGGTTTTATGATGAGATCGTCAAGATCGGCTCCAATATGCCAAGAGCCAAACAGACCCTGCTTTTTTCAGCAACTTTTCCGGAAAAAATAGAAAAATTGGCAAAAGCACTGCTGAAGCAGCCTCTCACTATTAAAGTCGACACCATACTTGAAGCGAACAAGATCAATGAGATCGTCTATGAAACTGCTGATAAATTCAAAACCCTTACAGCCCTTATACAATCCTACAAGCCGGAATCACTTCTTATCTTCTGCAATACCAAAGCAGAGGTCATTTCTCTTACGGACAGACTTCATGCCAAAGGACACTCTGTCACAGATATACACGGGGATCTTGACCAACGGGAAAGAAATGAAGCAGTACTGCTCTTTTCCAACGGGTCAAAACGTATACTGGTAGCAACCGATGTGGCTTCACGAGGATTGGACATCAAAGATATAGAACTGGTAATCAACTATGACTTGCCTTTTGACAAAGAACTCTATACCCACCGTATCGGTCGTACCGGACGTGCTGATGCTTCAGGTACTGCACTCTCCCTGTATGGGTCAAATGATTCTGAAAAGTGTGCCTATATCACTTCCCAGGCAAGCACAGGTCATATGAAAGACCTGCGTGTAGATGCAGCGTTTAAAATGATCTCAAACTATGATACACTTGGTATCAACGGAGGGAAAAAAACCAAACTTCGTGCCGGAGACATATTGGGTACGCTCTGTAAAGAGATAGGCATAGACAATACAATGATAGGGAAGATCACGATCACCGATACACTCTCTTATGTTGCCCTGCATCATACTGTCATAGATAAAGCATATAAAGCTTTCAAGAAAGTAAAGATCAAAAAGAAAAAATATGTCACCTGGATACTGGATTAATCCTCCAGGATCTCCCTTTTTCTTTTGTTTCTAACGATATAGAAAAGGGTAATGAATACCACACAGATCAGCGTAATGATCGTAGCAGTATGTAGATATTCTGAGATGAGTGCTTCATTTGAACCCAAAAGATACCCCAGTGCTACGAGTACCACAACCCATATACCAGCGCCAAGTGCTGAATAGAGAGAGAATCTTGCAATATTCATTTTTGCAAGTCCTGCAGGCAGAGAAATAAGTTGGCGAATACCGGGGATCAGTCTTCCGTTAAAAGTTGAGACTTCTCCGTGTTTAGTAAAAAATGCTTCAAGTTTGTCCAGTGTTTCTTCTTTAATAAAAAAATATTTTCCATATTTCAAAATAAACTTTCTGCCAAAATGCATAGCCAGATAATAGTTGAAGAGTGCACCGAGCAAAGATCCGAGTATACCAATGAAGATCACAAAGGAAACATTCATTTCTCCTTGATACGCAAGGTATCCTGCCGGTATCATAATAATTTCAGATGGGAAAGGGAAAAAGGTACTCTCAAGGAACATCAGAAGAAAAATACCCCAATAGCCCATGTCACCAATATACTGGACTATCGTCTGGGCTATTTCATGCAACATAAATACTATTATTCACTAAATGCGCCGACAGCAGTCAATCTTTGATAACGCTGTTCAAGTAACTCATCGACAGTCAGTTCTTTCAATGCTTCTACAGTATCCAAAAAGTATTTTTTCAACACTGTAGCGGCAGTCTCTTTGTCTCTATGTGCACCGATCAACGGTTCATCAAGTACATCATCGATGAGCTTATGCTCCAAAAGATCATTGGGTGTGATTTTCAGTGCTTTTGTCGCTGTCTCCACTTTGCTTGGGTCGTTCCATAAAATAGCAGAACAACCCTCCGGAGAAATGACAGCAAAGACAGAATAGCGCATCATTACCAGTTTGTCGGCAACACCAATTGCCAGGGCTCCACCTGAACCACCTTCGCCGATCACGACAGATACCATAGGTACTTTGACAGAGGCAAATTCAAAAAGATTCTTCGCGATCGCTTCACTCTGACCTCTCTCTTCTGCACCAAGACCGGGATAGGCACCCGGAGTGTCTATAAGCATGAGTACGGGAATGTCGAATTTCTCTGCCATTTTTACCGCACGCAGAGCCTTTCTATAGCCTTCTGGGTTTGGCATACCGAAGTTTCTTTTGATCTTATTTTTGACACCTCTTCCTTTTTGTTCACCGATGACCATGGTCTTTTGACCGTCGATCCACCCGATATAACATAAAATAGCAGGGTCATCACGGAAAGCTCTATCTCCATGGATCTCATAGGCATTATCCATAATAAGTTTAATATAATCCAAGGCATAAGGTCTGTCCGGGTGACGTGCAAGCTGAAGTTTCTGATAGTCGCTTAAAGAACCAAAAGTCTTCTCAACCTCTTTTTCCAACTCTTTTTGGTACTTCTCTACAGCTTCCAGATTAGCAATGGCATGGGAAGATACAATAGACTCCTGTATCTTTTCAATTTTCTTTTCAAATTCTAAATAGGTTGCCATTTTGGATCCTTATATTTTCTTAAAGATGACTACACCGTTTGTTCCACCGAAACCAAATGAGTTACTCATAACTGTATTGATTTCAGATTTTCTCGCTTCATTCGGAATATAATCAAGATCACAATTCTCATCCGGTGTCGTATAGTTGATCGTCGGAGGAAGGACACCGTCTCTCATTGCCATCAAAGAGACAACTGCTTCTATGGCACCTGCGGCACCAAGGCAGTGACCTATCTGTCCTTTGATAGAACTTACCGGAGGACAGTTTTCTTTACCGCCGAACAACTCTTTCAGTGCTGCAGTCTCATTTTTATCATTGACAGGCGTAGATGTTCCATGTGCATTGACATAATCAATCTTAGGCTCACCCGCCATCTTATAAGCACCCTTCATGGCCCGAAGCGGTCCATCCATGGTCGGCGTCGTAATATGATTTGCATCGCCACTCTCCCCAAAGCCGATAAGTTCACCATAAATTCTTGCACCACGTGCTACCGCATCTTCATAACTTTCAAGTACCAATGCCCCGGCACCTTCACCCATAACAAAACCGTCACGGTCTGCATCGAACGGTCTTGAAGCCGTTTGAGGAGAATCATTTCTTGTAGAAAGGGCTTTCATTGCAGCAAAACCGCCCATACCCGCACCACAGATTGCTGACTCGGCACCGATGACAAGCATTTTATCCGCTGTACCGACCATGATCGACTTCGCTGCTTCACCAATGGCATGTGTTCCCGCTGCACAGGCAGTAACAGAAGAGAGGTTCGGACCTTTCAGGTCTTGATAGATAGATACAAATCCGCCAAGCATATTGACCAGTGAAGAAGGGATGAAGAAAGGAGAAATTCTTCTTGGTCCTCTGGTATGGCATACTATTGAGTTCTTTTCAATATTCGGTAGTCCACCGATACCTGATGCAGAAGCAACCCCGAATCTTTCTCTATCAACATCTTCGGGAAGATCAGCATCTTCCATCGCCTCTGCCGCAGCTTTGAGTCCAAGTTGAATGAATCTATCTGCTTTTTTGGTTTCTTTCGCATCCATCACGGATGCTGGGTCAAAACCAACAATTTCCCCTGCGATTTGGGCAGAAAATTTTTCAATATCGAATAGCTCGATCTTTTTAATACCACATTTACCTTCTAGTATTGCAGCAAATGCACTCTCTTTGTCAAATCCCAAAGAATTTATCATTCCCAAACCTGTCACTACTACTCTTTTCACTGGCGCTCCTATCTACTCTTTATCATAAGATATATATAAATCTTTCATCAAATACTCACATATATTTTATCTGTTTCCTCCACTCCCCGAAAAGGGAATAAGGAAACAGTTTCAAATTATACGTTTTCGATGAATTTGATCGCATCTCCGACTGTAGCGATTGCTTCAGCCTGGTCATCTGGAATTTCGATATCGAATTTCTCTTCAAGTGCCATTACTAGCTCAACAACATCAAGACTGTCAGCTCCAAGATCCTCTACGAATTTAGACTCTTCTTTTACCTCATCCGGGCTCACATTTAGTTGCTCAACAACTACTTCTTTTACATCATCAAATAATGCCATTGATTACTCCTTAAGTTTGTTATAAAATACGCACAAGTATAGCGAAATAATGATAAAAATCCTATGCAAAACATATTCTCAGGGAGAGTAAATCATTTTTTTGTGAATGTAAAATAACATTACTATTGCCCTAAAAGCTTCTTTTTCACAAAAGGATCATGCAGATTTTGACCTTGAAGCATCAACATCCTCATCTCATCATAACTGACAAAACCTTCTTTCCCCTTTTCCATCGCGGCAAAACCATATCCCATAGGATCATGTTCAATACGTGAATATCTTACTTTTTTTGCTTCTACCCACTTATGCGTATCTAGTGTTTTTGTGAATATTTTCACTATAGGGAGTTGATGATTTTTAAGCCAGAGTACGACACAGCCAATGTCATCAAAAAAATAAGTGTCTCCATTTTTAGCAATAACCTGTACCATATAATTCAAGTCTTCGACATCCATACCGCATTCAGAGCATTGATACTCTTTAGGTTTAATATTGATAATTTTATATGCTTCATTCCCTTTATATACATATCGGCTGCCGTCAGAATTTCCAAAAGAAAGCAACAATATAATAATAATAGCAATGACGACAACGAAGATCAAAAGATTTATTAATATTTTTTTCATAAAAAAACTCCATTTTTTAAATAATATACAGCAACATAGGCACTACACAACAACACAAACAAGCTCAACAATAGTAACGAGATTCTCTTTAGAACCTTTGAAGTTTTTTTAAAAAAAGTCTGCATCACTGCCTGATCAATACTAAAGAAAACACCTAAAAGCAACAAGCCCCAAATAAGATAGCCTACATAATAATAATGATCTTGCAACATGCAGAAAGGACACTTATGTGTCGGTAGTTGGTAGATATAGGTACCGAAAAAGTATACGACTGCATAATATGCAACCACAAGAAAAAGTCCCGAAGCAATGATGCTCATAATGCCCATGTTGGAGAGAATGGTCAAAAGAACCAGCGCAAACAACAAATAAAAAAGCATCAAAAGTTTAGAGATATCCAAACCAAAAGGCAAACTGTTCGAGCCTCCTGTCTGACCGAATATCACAGAGCAACAGGTAACAGGATTAGTGGTTTCTATATGGGTAAGGTAGAGTATATCCAAAATGAATTCTGCACTCAGAAAGATAAACAGTAGAATGAAGAACCATGATTTCAACTTCAAATAAGGATAATTTTTAGCTTGGAGATCGATGCTGTTCATACTTAACCACAGACCACTTAAAAAGAGAATAATGATCTTGAGTGCCAAAAGCGGATTACCGTACATATTTGCTTTGATTACCCCTGCTCCACACATCGCCCCGGGAATAAGGTTGGAGAGGCTGTCGAGCATATAGACAAAATACGGCAGCAACACTACTTTCAGTACGATGACAAAAAGGATAATGGTCATGACCAGATAAGAACGATTTTCAAGCTTGAACTGTTCTGTAGTGAACGCATCAAAATTCCATTTTTTCAATAGGCCAAGTGTAGCGATGAATGCGACAAAAAGCAGTATATAAAGTACCGTTTCAGAAAGAAGGTAAACAATCACTTGATTGTTTAAGAGTATCTCATTCATTACACAATACTCCCATCCTCCATAGCTATCACTTTACTTACAAAATCAAGCTCTTCAAAAAGTGGATCATGTGTTGCAACAATGATCGTTTTCCCCATCTTATGAAGAGAATGTAGTATCTCAATGAATTTCAAGGAATTTGCTCTATCCAGGTTAGCCGTAGGCTCATCACAGAGTATCAGTTTAGGCTCATGTACCAAAGCTCTGGCTATCGCACAACGTTGTTTCTCTCCTCCGGAGAGTAATGATATCTGCTGCGTTGCCTTATGTTCAATGACTGACATTTTCATACTTTTTTGCGTCATCTCTTTGATCACTGACAGACCAAGCCCGGAGTTGATCAGCGGTACCATGACATTCTCCTGGACACTCAGTGATTCCAGAAGATTGAAGTGCTGAAAGATCACTCCTACCGTTTCTGCACGATAGGCTGATGCATGCAGATCGGGAAGCTTGGAGATCAATTCCCCGTTTACTATGATCTTTCCGGAACTTGGTTTATCAAGTCCTGCGATCAGAGAAAGCAGTGTTGATTTACCACTGCCGCTTACCCCGCTTAAAATGATCAATTCACCTTTATTTACTTGCATATTGATAGATTTCAATGCGTCAAAAGCCTGTGCTGTTCCCTCATTATATATTTTATTCACACCCTCTATTCGTATCATCACAACATCGCCTCTTTAGGTGGAGTCACTGCTATTTTCCATGCTGGAATAAGTACTGCGGCAAGAAATGGGATCGCATAAAAAAGAAAAATGGAACCCAACACACCAAATTTTATCACCGGCACGAAGCTTACACTGTTTGAGAGATTGGCACTTCCCAGAAATATTTGGCGCAATAGTGGCGCATCAAATACAAACACATAGAGATATGCCAAAATCACACCCAACACAAAACTTATCAGAACGATCACCACATTTTCATAAAATTTCAATTTTAGGATATCTTTTATACTCCATCCCATCGCACGCAGTATACCTATCTCTTTTCTCTCTGTCGAGTAAACCATAGAGTATCTTTGATAAAGTATAAGTATAAATGTGACGATCGTTATGAGATAGAGGATCAGGAAAAGTCCACCTTTGTAGTTATAAAGGTTTTCATACGCTTTCCTGATCTCTCTTTTTTCTATCACTCTTACGTCATAAAAAAGCAGATGCAGTTTGGTAATGATATTATCCCATTCCGCATCATTGGGGACGTTGAAAGTAATGTTGGTAACTTCACTCTCTTTTAATCCGAATATTTCTCTTGCCAGATCTATGGGAAGGATAACCATATCATTGGCGATCAAATTGACTTGTTTCGGAAGATCTTGATAGATCTTTACTTTTTTAAATTTTCCTTGTGGTGTTTTAAACGTAAAATAGCTTTTAAAATAGTGTGCTTCCAAAAACTTTTTTACGCCTTGTCCCACAAGCATACTGTCTTCCGAGAGAAATGCTTTCAAATCCAAATGTGACACAGTATTTTTTAACGCTTGGGTATTTTGATCATCAAAAAAGTCTATACCGACCAGCAGAAAAGATGTCTCACGAGGGGTAAAAAAATACCTGCCGTAAACCCTTGCTGAAACACGGGATACCCCATTGATCTCCATAATCTTGTCAATCCATGCGACAGGTGTATTGGCTGCCTCTCCGGCCTGAACTCTGCTGACTGTGAAATCTGCTTGCTTCTCTAATGTATTGAAAAGTGAATGCTGTAAAGAAGAAGAGATAAAAAGTACGGAGCTTAAAAGAAAAATAATGATCACTGAGATCAATATAGCCCCGATATGTTTACTTTTTTGTTTAAAGAGAAGCAGTGTCAGAAAATATAAAAATGCACTATTTGTTAATTTTTTATTGGGCATAGACAAAATCCATTCTATTAATAGGAATCATCTGGGGATATGCAGGATTCTTGGCCTTGTTTTCAAAAAGAGATCTTGGTTCGTAATAAGCAACACTTAAAGACGGAGAGGTCATCTTTGTAGCCTGCACGATATTGTTTATCTCTGTTGTTGAGACTTCCCCTGGATGTGTCATATAGTGTAGCACTATCAATATTGTCGAGAACACGATCACTGCTAATGTAACAAAAAATTCTCTAATCATTGCATGATGCCATCTAATGCCATAACCATTGTATCGGTAATTTTATCAAATTTTACTATCTTTTTTCCATGATGTTCCAGCATGAAAGTCTGCGCACTTTTTTGAGATTTAAACGGAACAAGTTCATGTCCCATTGGTCCAAAAACATCAGGATCCAATACATAAAAAGCTTCTTTCGCAGGTATCGCCTCCAACGTATAGTAGTCACTCACTTGCATCTGAGAGATATGTGTACGGTCATAGGGAAAATCTCCATCAAAAATATAGTATTTCATCATATCTTTGACGCCGTCAAAATAATACTTCTTCCCGTCATGTTCCATCGTCGCTGCCCATTTTGGATATTTACTTACAAACATACCGCATACAGGACACTTTGCATCTGGGGAGACATCTATCCGCTTCACTACGGCTTTCATCCTCCCCTTCTTGACATAATATGCTACCGCTTCAAGTTTGGACTTAGAGAGAGGAGAACAGGCTTTGGAAGTTTTTATCTTTTCCATCACCTCCTCCACCTCTTCCGCCTTTTCCATAGTACCAGTTACTTTGGGAAGTTTATCTTTCTCACACATTATATTGGAGATGCGTTCACCTTTTTGCGCCAGTTTCATTATTTTGATAGCACTACCCTGGTCTGCAAAAAGAGAGATAAAGCTCCATACTGATATAAAAATAATTCTTATCAAACATTCCCTTTTGGAGGGTGTCGTACGATTTAGCAGTTAATGCCTGTATCCTCATAACACCACGATAATAATTCAATTAAAAATGTTGTGGAGACACAACACCCTACGATATATTTATCTGTTTTTTAAATAGAGTCCAACTGCCTGCAACTGCTTACCGCTAAGTCCTTTGCAAAGGCCATTATCTACGATATACGTTTTAGCTTCGGCGGTAGTAGCAAACTTTTTGTCTGTCTTCTGGCACATTTTACCATACATCATCTCACCTTTTTCCGCCATCATCGCCTGTTTCTTGGCGATCATTTTACTATCTTTGGCAAATTCTACTTTGGCAGCTTCCAGCGCCCCTTTGAAATCTGTTACTTTTCCACCATTTGTTTTAGCAAAAGCTTCAGCATCTGCTTTATTGGAGAAAGCATATTTACTTACGGCAGTCATGGTGCCTTTTTTACTACTTCCTACCACATAGAAAGCTTTCTTTGCATCAATGAATTTTAAACTGTTTGCATCTACTACCTGGATATCTTCAAGTTTTGAACCTTTTTGCATATCTTCTACCAGACAGTGGATTGAACAATACTGTTTTACTTTTCCATCTACCGTTGCAGCATGGTTTGTTTTGTAAAACATAGCTAACGTCATCCCGCACTCAGGACAGAAAGCTTGTGTTTTTCCTTCTTGAAGGAGAGTAGCCTTATCTTGGGGTACACTCTGAAACATGTTCATCATTTTTTTACCCTGTGCCATACCAGGCTTCATTGCTGTTCCGCATTTACCCGGAGCACATTTCATTTCAGCCTGTACCGTACTCAACATTGCACCTAATGCCAACAATATCCATAAAATATTTTTCATTTCATATCCTTTTTTTAATTCATGATAGAATAATATATCTATGTTAAATTAGTGTTAATCTCTTGCTAATAAAGCCGATGTATCTCTTCAAGCATATTATCGACGGTAATATCATCTCCATGAGACTTTAAAAAATCCGTCAAGTATTTTTCTGAAGCTTCCATACCGCCTTC
>JAMONL010000202.1 GCA_027065815.1 Sulfurovum sp. | reverse complement strand
CAGCACTCTTTTTTGTAAGAAAAGAAGAAGAGCAGAGAGTATAAGGAATTTAAAATGAACAAAATAATAATTTCAATCATAACAATGATTGCACTTGCAACAACTTCATATGCAGGAGGGAAATCTGGCCCAGCAGCAGTTACACCGATTGCAGCAATTGTGCCAATGGCTCCAGTAATCAACCCCTGGCCTATCTATATAGGTTTGGGTTTGGTAATGGCAAATCTAGAGAGAGATCCCTGTCCCTGTACACCGAATGCAGCAGATATAAAAGATCACAGATACGGAGGTATCGTCAGAGCAGGATGGGATTTCAATAATTATATAGGAATAGAGGCTAGGGCACTTAAGACATTTGGTAATGATGTTTTTTCTGAAACAGAACATTACGGACTTTATCTTAAGCCTCAATACCATATATCATCACAAATGAATGTTTATGGATTATTGGGATATGGTAAAACAACTATAGATTATACTAATGGCGTTAGAAGCAGTACAACTGATGAAAATGGTTTTTCTTATGGTGCGGGATTTGAGTATGATTTTGCTTCAGATGAAAGTTTTGGGGTATACAGTAGAGTATTTGATGGTCAAGGTGATCAGGAAAAAGGTTGGGGAATGTGGGTTGATATGCAACATCTTCTTTCTAATGCAGGAGCAGTGCATACAACATCAAATATTGTGACTGCTGGTATTACTTACGATTTTTAATTTTTATCGGAAATACTTTCTTGGTTTCCAAATACGACTTCTAATCTTCTTTTTCAAGAGGCCTTGGTGCCTCTTCCCCTTTTTATTAAACTTTAGTTAACCTCACTCAAGTACACTACAACTATAAAAATAGTTTTAGGAGAAAAATTTGAGTCAAATCATACAAAACATTAAAACAGAGATCGGCAAAGTGTTGGTTGGTCAGGACAAAATGATCGAGGGCTTGCTTGCAGGACTGCTTTGTCGTGGACACATCCTTTTAGAAGGAGTACCCGGACTGGCTAAGACCACAGCAGTTAATGCCTTGGCTAAAACCCTGGGCTTGAACTTTAAAAGGGTTCAGTTCACCCCTGACCTTTTACCTTCGGATATCATTGGGACAGAGATATACGACCCTTCAAATAATAGTTTTAAGATCAAACAGGGTCCGGTGTTCACAAACCTGCTTCTTGCAGATGAGATCAACCGTGCCCCTGCCAAAGTACAGTCGGCACTGCTTGAAGTGATGCAGGAAAGACAGGTGACCATCGGAGATGAAACCTTTAAGATCGATCTTCCGTTCCTTGTTATGGCAACACAAAACCCGGTTGAACAAGAGGGCGCCTATGAGCTTCCCGAAGCACAGCTTGACAGATTTATGATGAAAGTAGTTGTGGGCTATAACACCAAAGAAGAAGAGCTTGAAATTGCAAGACGTGTTGCCAACAATACGTTTGAAGAGATCCAGCAGGTAGCAACCATTGATGATCTTGAGACTATTCGTAAAGAGGCACTTGAAGTGCATATGGATGAAGAGATCGAAGCATATATCATTGAATTGGTAGCTGCAACACGTGATCCGAAAGCTTACGGTTTGGAAGAGTTGGAGGCTTACATTGAATATGGCGCGTCACCGCGTGCGAGTATCGATATGTATAAAGCCTCCAGAGCCATTGCCTACCTGAAAGGGCAGGATTATGTCTCACCGATAGAGATCGCCTATATTGCCAAAGAAATTCTTCGTCACAGGATCATTTTGAGTTATGAAGCACAGGCCGAGGATATCACTCAGGATTATATTATTGAGAAGATCTTGGCTGCAGTACCGATTCCGTAGGATCTGGATGGAAGATGAAAAATAAAAATAAAGGATAACATTGAAAAAATCAGCAAAAAAAATTATCCTTAAAACTAAAAAACAAGTTTATGGAGATATGCTTGGAAACAATGCATCATTATTCCAGGGTGAAGGTTTTGAATTTGCAGAACTTCGTGAATATGTCTATGGTGATGATGTCCGTAAGATAGATTGGAAGACTACCGCCAAACTTGGTAAACCTTTTGTCAAGGTGTACAAAGAAGAGCGTGAACTCAATGTGGTAGTGGTCTCCGTCTTGGGAGGTTCCGTCTATTTTGGAACAGTAAAACAGAAGTCTGACATTATGGCAGAAGTGGTAGCGACACTGGGCTTTTCTGCCGTGAAAAATGCAGACCTCTTTTCTCATATGACCTTTGCGGACAAACTTTACAGCTTGAGCAAACCCAGTAAAAAACTCTTTTCTGTGCATAAAGCGGTAGAAGAGATAGTGGATTTTGAGCCACTGGGAAAAGAAGGTGATTTTAAGGCGTTGGTGGAGACACTGAACAACCGTTTAAAGAAAAAAGCGCTGCTCTTTATCATCTCGGATTTTGTAGGTGATATTGACCTCAAACTTTTGAGCAAGAAGCATGATGTCTTTGCTGTAATAGTGCGAGACAGATTTGAGGAAGATCCGAGTGAACTGGGTTATCTCAGACTGATAGATATGGAGACCAAACAGAGCTTTGAAGGCAATGTGGATGCAGGCACCCTGAAGGGATATAAAAAAGCGCTGCACGACAATGATGAACAACTTTATAAGCAGTTTAAGAAGCAGGGTATCCGTTTTACAAAAGTCTATACCCATGAAGACCCTGCACTAAAACTAATGAAAAGAATGAGGTAAGTATGAATCCAGATGCAAATTTAAGTCAGCAGCTTAAAGATATTAAACCACTATTGGAGATCCCTGATAACAGTTTTTATCTCTATTGGGGATTGATCGTATTGGCTGTATTGATCGTGTTGATATTGGTCTATTTTATAGTGAAAAAGCTTTGGAGACAGAGAAAGATCAACCTTGCCAAAGGGTATCTTGAAAAACTCAAAGCGATTGACTGGCACGATACCAAGAAGTCTGCCTATGATGCGACTCATTATGCAAGACTCCTGGCAACCGATGAGAGACGGAAAGAGCTTTTTTATCAGCTGGAGCCAATGCTGGAAAAATACAAATATAAAAAAGAGGTGGATGAAGTGGATCAGGATACTTTGAATCGTTTTAACCTCTATGTGCAGGTGTCAGATGAGTCAGTTTAGTTTTGAATACCCTTTATTACTGTTGGTTGTATTGCTTTTTATTGCCTGCTCACGCTGGTGTAAAGAGCGCAGCAGGGCGATCTTTTTCCCACATGTTAAAACACTGATCGCCAAAGAGGGGAATAAGTCTTCATTGCTGGCGTGGTTAAAGTGGATCGGGATCGTCTCAGCTGTCATTGCTTTGGCTTCACCGGTGATCACCAAGAACTACATCAACTCTAAAAAAGAGGGACGTGATATTGTATTGGTCGTTGACTCTTCGGACTCTATGCGTCAAATGGGCTTTGATCCGAATGACCCGTATAAAAGCAAGTTTGATGTGGTTAAAGAGGTTGTTGGAGATTTTATTAAAAAACGTAAAGATGACCGTATTGGTATGGTCACTTTTGCAGATGTGGCATTTATTGCCTCGCCATTAACTTTTGAGAAAGATTTCTTGACCAATATTACTGAAATGCAGAAGTTGGGAATGGCAGGAAAGAGAACAGCCATCAACGATGCACTGGTTCAGGCGTATAATTTGATGAGTAAGAGTAAGGCCAAGTCAAAAATTGTCATTCTATTGACAGACGGGATTGACAATATGTCAAAAATTCCTTTTGCCGATGTGAAGAATATGGTTGAAAAACGAAAAGTGAAACTCTATACTATCGGTATCGGCGGACCGAGGGATTATGATGCCAATTATCTCAAAGCTTTGGCGAAAGCAGGAAAAGGTGAAGCCTATGCTGCACGTTCGGCCGAAACTTTGAGCCGCATCTATGATGAGATCGATAAACTCGAAGCGAGCAAAATAGATAACAAGAAGATCGTGGAGCATACTTATTTGTATATATATCCGCTTTTCCTGGCTATTTTGTGTCTGCTTCTGTTTATCTACTATAGAAATAACAGGGGGATATAATGGTTGAATTTGTAAATCCGTATCTCTTTTGGATCTTTGTGATCCCGTTTGTGATTTTTGCTTTTTTGATCTCAACGAACAAAGAGCATTTATCACGTATTTTTGATGAAAAGGTACTTGAACGTTTGAGTGCCAGTAGTGAGAGTGTACCTCTGAAGTTAAGAAATATCATTCTCTTCGCAGGGATATTTATGATGATCGTTGCACTGGCCAGGCCAGTCAAAGATGAAGGTGACAAGATAGTGGAAGTACAGGGGTTGACACTGTTGACAGCCCTTGACATTTCCGGATCTATGCGAAGTACCGATGTGTATCCGAACCGCTTGACCTTTGCCAAAAAGAAGATGAATCTCTTTTTTGATGCGATGCCGAGTGATGAGATAGGGGTGGTGGCCTTTGCCTACAGTCCTTTTGTCCTTGCGCCGTTTTCGAGTGACAAAGAGACACTTAAAATGATGGTGGAAGGGGTAGATGACTCCTACATCAATATGGGATCTACAGATTTTCTGGCTTTAGGTGAACTAGCAAATTCTCTGCTTGAAAAGAAAGATCCAAAGATTTTAGTACTCTTCACCGATGGTGGAGATAAAAAAGCGATTGCGGGTCTGGCAGATGTACTTAAAGAAAACAAGATCGATCTGTATGTCGTCCTTGTCGGTACGACAAAAGGATCTCCTGTGATCGATGCCAATGGCAAACCGCTCACCAAAAAAGACGGAACCATTGCCATTACCCAGCGTAATGATGACCTGGGGATACTTGCAAAGGAGAGCGGCGGTGCCTATGTGGTAGCGACCAATGGGAAAGAGGATATAGAGAACCTTGTGTCCGTGATACGAAGTAAATATAAAAATCAGCAACAGGGTGAAGTGAAAGTCAAGCAGCGCGTAGAGTATTTTTACTATCCGCTCGGGCTTGGTCTTCTGTTTCTCCTGATCGGGCTGAGTTCATTGCCAAGAAGGAGAGAAGTATGATGAAAAAAAATGTTCAGTATTCGGCATTCAGCATTCAGAAAGTTGTATTGACAGTGTTGATGCTGTTTACTTCTCTGCAGGCTGGACTGACAGACTTTAAAACTATTAAAGAAGCAGAAAGTGCTTATGAAGCCAAAGCATACACGAGGAGTGCCGCACTCTTGAATTCCTTGGAAAAAAAGAGTGGTGAGCGCCAGTATGATATTGGAAATGCCCAGTACAAGTCTAAAAATTATGATGCTGCCATTAAGTCGTATCAGAAAGCTAAAGGAGTAGACAAAGCAACGCGTCTACATAATGTGGGAAACAGTTATTTTCAGAAAAAAGACTTGGAGAAAGCGATCAAGAGTTATGAAGAGGCTTTGAAAATAAGAGAAGACAAAGATACACGTTTTAACCTTGAGCTTGCTAAAAAGATGAAAAAGAAGAAAGAAGAGCAAGAAAAAAAGAAGAAAAAGAAAAAAGATCAGCAAAAGAAAAAGAAGAAAAAGAAAAAAGATCAGGATAAAAATAAGGATCAGAAAAAGAAAGAAGATCCAAACAGCAAAAATGATCAGAAAAAAGATGATGCCAAGAAGAAAAAAAATCCAAAAGAGGATAAAAAGAAAAAGGGTGACCAGAAAGACAAAAAGAATAATAAAAATAAAGATAAGAATGATCAGAAAAAGAAAGAAGATAAAAAGAAAAAGGGTGATAAAGATAAGGCTGGAGCAAAGAAAGAGCAAAAACCTAAAGATAAGAAGGGTGAAAAACCCTCAGGTCAGTCAAAAAATCAAAAAAAGAAGAGTAAAGAAGAGAAACTTAAACAGCAGGAACTCAAAAGACTGTTGAAAAAAATGGGACAAAAAGGCACACCTACCATGATGTATCAGATGAGTGCAGGAAAACCAAAACCAAGAGAGGATGTCAATCCATGGTAGTGGTAGGCAACAAGATATTTAAAACGAAGAGAGAGGAGAAAAAATGACAAGAATTAAAAAACTATTATTTGTATTGTTTGCTATTCCATATGCACTGTTTACACTATTGAATGCAGCAGGTGTAGAAGCAACGGTTTCCAATACAGAAGTGGTGCAGGGTAATATGGTACAGCTTAAAATAACAGCCGACGGAAACAAGGCGGCATTTCCGAATATTCAAGAGATCGGAGGTGTGCCTGTATTGGGAAAACACCAAGGGCAGAATAATTCATATACCTATATCAATGGTAAGATGAAGAATACACGCACAACAACACTGGTACTGACATTTGCACCACAAAAAGATATGACGATCCCTTCTTATTTGGTCAATGTGGACGGTACTGAGTATAAAACCAAGCCGATCGATATAAAGATTGTCAAATCCACACTGCCAAAAGCAGGTGGAAATGCCAAGTTCTCCCTACAGCTTAAAAGTGATAAAAAATCTGTCATCGTAGGTGAACCACTATTGGCAACCGTCTATTTCTCTCTGCAGCAGGGTGTGAGACTTTCTGAGAATCCTCAATACAACAAGCCTGAATTCAAAGGTTTTTTTGTCAAAGAGGTAGGTGAAGAGAAGAGTTATCATGCAGGTGATCGTCAAGTAACAGAATTACGTTACATGCTTATTCCTCAGTCTGAAGGGAATTTTACGGTGGGACCGGCAACAGCCAAGATCGGTATAGCAGACAGGAACAGACGTGATATGTTCGGTAGATTCTTTGGAACGACCTGGGTACCCATTGCTTCAAATACGATTGATATTGAAGTGAAGGCAAAACCACAGGAGAGTGATCTGGTTGGATCATTTACAATGGAACAACATATTGATTCCCAAAGTGTCAAAGCCAATAAACCTGTCAATCTTACCGTTAAGATCACAGGAGAGGGGAGTCTTGAAGATTTTGAATTCCCGAATTATGAAATTGACGGGGTAACGATTTACAGTGATGATGCAAAGATCACTTCTGATCTGAGCAATCATACGATTACAAGTACATATGTAAAAAGTTTTGCATTTATCTCTGATCATGATTTTGTGATCCCGGCTAAAAATATTTCTGTGTATGACACGAAGTCAAAAACACTGAAACAGCTGAAAATACCTTCGTATAAGATCAGTATTGAAGGTACAAAACAGGAAATTCCGGCGGTAGCATCGACTTTTGAAGCAAAAAAAGGTGTGGTACAGACCAATTTGAAAGTACCTCAAAAATCAATGTTGGATAATGGTGAACCTGAAGCCCCTGTTGAAGAGAATGCTACGGAGTGGTGGATGGTGATACTGGCTTTTGTATCGGGTATGATCGTTATGGCACTTGTGCGTTATTTGCCAAGCTTTAAAATGAAAACACATGTCGGCAATTACAGTGAAGTGGAAGCCTTGAAAATACTCTATCCACATATGAGTGAATCGGCTGAAATAGAGGAGATGGTTCGTAAGCTCTATGCAAAGAAAAACGGTGATAAAAGTGTTGTTATCGATAAGAAAACGTTAAATGAGATCGTTGAAAAGGTACAGCATTAACATACTCTAAGTATAAATTGTGGTATGCTTTCTTATGCTATTGAACCTCCCAATAAGGAAGAGTACCCGATGACCGTTTATGTTTATTCCGAAGAAGATGCAGATTTTGTTGAAAAAAACAAAGTCTTAGCACTTTGGCCTTCCGAGCTGCAATACCTCCCTTTTGAAAAGCTGGATACTCTTGACCCCGCCAAAGTAACACACTGGCTTGTAACGGGCTGGGTCAAAGAGATCAAAAAAGTGCTGCATCTGGCGTATGAGCATAATATCAGTGTAGGTATCATTGCTACTCCAAAACAAAAAGAGTTGATCCGTACGCTTTCCCTGCCTTCAAATATAGAAGATGCTATCACCCTGGCACTTCACCCATCAGAGAAAAAACTTGATATCCTTTCTTGTAACGATACGATCGTACTGCAAGAGGTGGTCATAGGAGATGCACCGCCTTTGGATCATTTTGATACGGTATTGAAAGGTAAAACTTTTTTAGACAGGATCAAGCTTTTTTGGTTGACGTTACGTAAAGTCAAACAGTTGAAACATACAAGAGTAAAGATCACAGATGCCAAAGAAAATGTCATGGAAGTCTCTGCTGTAGGGATGGTGGGTATAGAGTATAATAACGCCACGTTTGCAGCGAAACTTCTGGCTTCAAAACTGAGTGCAAATGACGGAAAACTTTTACTGGTCATACTCTCTCCTACCTCTATTATGCAGTATGTGGGTTACCTTTTTCAATCTCTGGTTTCTTATATCACACCGAAATCTCTACCGAATTCTGTCGGATACATTGTCAGTTCTGAAATAACGATCGAATCTGAAACGCCCATATCGGTACGTATAGACTCAACAGAAACAGAGAAGGTTCCGGTAAAACTGAAGGTTGTACCGGAAGTATTGGCGTTGAGTGTAGGAGAGAAGTTTTGGGAGAAACAGAACAGTGTACAGAGTACAAAAGACAGCATTAAGATCGAACATCTTCCTTCAGACAAAGAAAATGCAGAATATCTTGCTGATAAGATCCCTCTTTTTACCCATGCCAGTCAGGATCAGTATACTGCATTGTTCACCAATTTGAGAGAAGAGGGGAAACTCAATTCGGTGTATATTACGCTCTTGATCCTCTCAACAATGATCGCTACCTTTGGACTTTTCATCAACTCCTCTTCCGTCGTGATCGGTGCGATGCTCTTGGCGCCGCTCATGCAGCCTATTGTGTCTGTGAGTATGGGGGTATTGCGTCAAGATTCGAGTTTGCAGCTCAATGGTGCAAAAAGTATTTTCTGGGGCACTTTGGCAGTACTGCTCACGGCTGCCTCCATAGCCATGTTCACACCTATCGACAGAGTGACATCAGAGATGGCCGGACGGCTCTCCCCCACAATCCTTGATCTCTTTGTTGCCATTGTGTCGGGTGTTGCGGCAGCGTATGTGAAGAGTAACGATAAAATACTGGGTTCTCTTGCCGGTGTGGCGATCGCTGTAGCTTTGGTACCTCCGATCTCGGTGGCAGGTATCGGTCTGGGATGGGGAGACTGGCACATGTTCATGATGGCCTTTCTACTGTTTATTACCAACCTTGTGGGTATTGTACTCGCAGCAGCTTTTACCTTTATGCTCTTGGGATTCTCTCCGCTTCATGTTGCCAAAAAAGGTATTTTGACCTGGTTTTTTATCGTATTTCTTGTGGCGATCCCTCTCTACAGTGCCTTTTCTCAGATGAAAGAGGATATCAAGATCCAAAAAACACTGGCAAATCTCTCTTTTACACTTAAAGAACATACCGTTAGACTGACACATATAAAGTTGATACATCGTCCTAAAAATGATGAGATATTCTGTGAAGTGATCTCTTCTGGGATTTTGAGTACAAAAGAAAAAAAGATATTAAAAGAAGCAATTTTAAAGAGTATAGACAAAGAAGCAGAGGTTATTGTGACCTTCCGCTATAAATTATAAAATATCATGCAGGGTATTGGCATCCTTCATCCATTTATTAAGATTTTCCCACTCTTCATTTTCCACCATTCTTTGGCATTTTTTGAGTTCCGACTGAAAAGAGTAGACCGCTTCAAGAAGATTACTTTTATTTTGCCTGAAGATATCTTCCCACATATTGGGTGAAGATTTGGCAATACGACTCATATCTTTAAAACCACCCCCGGCGAGGGCAACAATGCTTGTAGATGCTTCCTGTCTCATAACGGAATTTGCAAGAGAAAAACTCAGAGCATGGGGCATATGTGAAATAAAAGCGGCATGTCTGTCATGTTCTTCTGCCCCCATGAAAACAAGGTTCATATGGATAGCGCTGAACAGATCTTTAGCTACTTCCTGCTGATAGCTTCCGCTTTTCTCCATATCGCAGAGCACTACGACTTTACCATCATAGAGTTCCTTGACCGCAGCAGAAGGACCAAACTTTTCTGTCCCTGTCATGGGGTGTGCAGCTACGAAATTTTTTCTTATTTCTGCAGGTATGGATTCAGAGATCTTCTTTTTTGTACTACCGAAATCGATGATGGTACACTGGGAGTCAATGTCTGTTAAGGCTTTGGCAACAGCAATGATACCGTCAACCGGGATCGTCAGTATAATGACATCACAGATTTTGATCTCATTAAGTGTCTCTGCGATCTCATCGACCAGTCCCAGTTTCAGTGCCTCTTTACAGTGGTCTTTGTTATGGTCCAAGCCAATAAAATAGAATGCATCTGAAGTTTCCTGAAGGGCAATACTGAAGGAGCCTCCCATCAGTCCAAGACCCACAATGCCGATTTTTGTTTTTGTCATAAAATATCCAAGTTTTTTGGGAGATTATAGCATGATTTTTTTCTAACTTATGACCCTCTTATTGAAATAAAGATAAAATAAGTGCAAAATATTATATCAAGGTTGTTAAATATGGGGACAAAGAAAATCATACTGGCATGGATGTTGCTGGGTTCATTGCTTCTGGCACAGACTGTGAAACAGATCAAGTTTGTAGGACTCGCACATCTCTCACCTTCTATGGCCAAGGAAATTTCCGGTATCAATGTGGGTGATCCTATGGACAGTGAATTGATTGATGATTCTATTAAAAACTTTTTTGAGCAGGGTTATTTTAAAGATGTATGGGTTGAAACGAAGGGTGGTACATTGATTTACCATTTTGATGAAAAACCTGCGATAGCGAACGTGCAGATTAAAGGCTATGGTTCAGGTGACGACGGAAAAAAACTTTTGAGCGGAATCGGGCTGAAAAAAGGGGATCTTTATGATGAATCCAAAGTGGCTCAGGCCAAAAAGACACTGAATGCAAAACTGGAAGCCAAAGGAAACTATGATTCTGTTGTGGAAGTCACAACCAAGCCTGTCGGAAGCAATGCTATGTCTATTGTCTTTACTGTAAATAAGGGTGAAAAAATCAAGATCAAAAAACTCAACTTTATCGGTGCTGAAGCACTTAGCAAAAGTGAGCTTGAAACCGGTATCGTAAATCAGGAAGAGGATTTTTTTGGCTTCATTCCTTTCTATTTTCATTCGGGTGATGTAAAAGTAGATCAGCTTGAGTACGATGCCTATAGAGTGAAAGAAACCTATATGAAACATGGTTATTTGGATGCACAGGTCTCTAAGCCGCTTATGAGAGTGGATTATAGTTCCTACTCTGCAGAAGTTGATTACCAGATCAAAGAGGGACCACAGTATAGAGTCTCCCAGGTTTCTGTGTCTCAGAGTGTTCCCGGACTTGATACGGCAAAACTGACTGAAGACCTTTCTCTCAAAAGCGGAAGGATCTTCAGTATTACCAAAATGCGTAAAGATATGAAAATGCTTGAAGAAGCGGCAGGTAACCTTGGTTATGCGTATGCGAAAGCATCACCGAATATGCATAAAGATCCTGAAAAAGCAACAGTGAGTATTCAGTATCAGTTAAAAGCAGGTTCACCTGTCACCATTAACGATGTATTGATCTCTGGAAATGATACGACTAAAGATAGAGTGATACGTAGATATATCTATCTTGCTCCGGGAGATAAATTCAACGCTACAGACTTAAAAGATTCTAAAAGTGCTTTGGGTAGAACAGGTTTCTTCGAGGCTGTAGATATCCAGCAGCAGAGGGTTTCAGATGACAAGATCAATTTACTTGTCAAAGTGAAAGAGACTCAGACAGGTACCATTTCTGCAGGAGGTGGGTATGGTTCTTATGAAGGGTTGATGGTCAATGCATCTATTTCGGACAAGAACCTTTTTGGTACCGGTCTGAACACGACACTTGGATTTGAAGTTTCAAAGATCTCCAAGAACTACAATCTCTCTTTTGTGAACCCGAGAGTATGGGACAGTAGATACTCTTTGGGGCTGAGCCTGTATAAAAGAGAATATGAATATAATTATGAGACTACGGATGGATACAAAGTTGATACACTGGGTGGATCATTGAATGCGGGTAGAGAGTTTCTGAGACATTTCTATGGATCGATCGGTGTAGGGTATGTAGATAATAAATCAGAATACAGTGATAGTTACTTAGCTACTATCAGTGATTTAAGTGGTTTTTATAATGACCAGTATAGGAAAGCATCAGGTTTTGCCTCTTTGAAATTTGATAATACGGATGATTATTATCTGCCGAGGGAAGGTTTTATCGCTTCTGTTAATGCTGAGTTTTCCCAGATGGATGGAGATTTGACACCGGAAAATGCACTTGGTCAATATACTACAGATCTTAATGGTGATCCAGTTTATGGTAGAGGGTATACTTCTTTTGACAGCTTTACAAAAATCAATGCCAGATTTGGTGCTTACTATGGGATTAGAGACTGGATCGATTATGATGCGATCTTTAGATTTAAGGCGCGTTATACAGGGATTATTTCCCAGGATGACCAATATATTCCGATTGCTGAAAGACTCTTCATGGGAGGGATCGGTTCAGTCAGAGGATTTAACCCTTACTCTCTTTCTCCAACCGTAACGGATCCTACTACTGGTTATGACTCCCGTATTGGTGGTACACAACGTGCTTCTATGAGTTTGGAAGCGAGTATTCCTCTTTCTGAAGCAGCAAAAATGCGTTTGGCATTTTTCTACGATTATGGTGTGATCAGTACAGATGCGGTGCGTGCAAGACAATTGGTACCTGGTAAGGATAGATATGTAGATTTTAACGATCCTAAAGTTTCTATCACAGGAGACAGCCTTTCCAGATCTTCCACAGGAGTGGTACTTGAATGGCAGTCCGCTTTCGGACCGATCAACCTTGTTTTTGCTTATCCAATCGATATAGAAGATTACGATCAGAAAGCAACCTTTGAATTCTCCATGGGTTCTAAATTCTAATTTCACGTAGGGTGCGTTTGCCCGAAGGAAATGCCCTTGGGGTGCCCAACGCACCAATGATCATTGCCCTTACGGTGAAAGTTTTATTTTATACCAATTTTGATTACGTGGTGTGTTAGAAACACACCCTACAAAATCCCCAATTCTTTATTTTTCGGTAAAGTATCTTCATCCTGGATGATGATCGCAAACGGCACCGGTTTTTCCAACGTTTTTATTTTTTCTTTTGCAAGGTATAAAGGTTTGTTTGACCTAATGGTCAAGGTTTGATTTTTATAGGAAAAGGTGATTTTTGCAGAATTGGATGCTTCATAAATGAATATGGTCAACGTATAGATAAAACTTAGCCAAAGCAGTGTTCTTTTTTTCGGTAACAGCGTTTTATAGTGTTCAAAAAGTGGACTGTGGATTAACTCTTTCCCATGCATACGTAAAAGCAGCGAGATCAATATCATCTCTTCATGGCTAAATCCGTAGTTTAATTCCTGCATTGCAATATAATAGGCATGTTGATGGGATTTATAAATGTTGAGCGTATTTCCGATGGATGAGAGTTTGAGTGCCAGGTTGATCTCATTCTGGTATTTTAATCCGTCATTCATTTCTGTCTGTACAACTTTATAAAGAGCAAGGGCAATTTTATGACGGTTTTTCTTTTGCGACTTTACATGTATAAAAGGTTTGAAGCGGTCAAGAATAGAAACGATACTGGGATTGATATCTTTTGGAAATCTCATATTTTCATGTTTGAGCATTTGTGCAAGATAAACCCCTTCTCTTACTCCTACAGAACTTGTCATCACTGTTTTTGCACCCATATGGGCAAGAATAGAATTAAAAATGAGTGTACCTTCTCTGATGGTATCAAAACGATTCTTCTTTAATGAAAACTTTTTTAACCCTTTGACAAAAGAGAGGGGTATTTTGTCCAAATAATCCTGATGTGCTTCTATCTCATAAGTGAAAGCATGCAGTTTATCAAGAGAGTGCTTAGAACGTTGCATAATGCCTTTACTCAGTGTTCTGGCAGTTCCGCCTATGCCAATGGCCAATGTCGCTTTAAAATGCTCCGGCAGATTTTTCAGCTCCTGGTCTATATAGGCTTTGGCTTTGGCATGCACAGCTTCCATAGGCATACCGCCCTTGTCAAAAAAAAGCTCTTTGAGTCTGACTGTTCCCAGGTTCAAAGAGTAAGTATCGACAATATGCCCATTCTCTATCAGTGCGATGTCGGAAGAACCACCCCCTATATCAATGGTAATGGCATCTTTAACAGGCAAAAGATTGGAAGCGGCTATAGCACCATAGATGGCTTCTTTTTTACCGTCAATGATCTTCAGTGAAAGTCCCAGCTCTTTTTTTATCCAGGAGACAAAAGCTTTTCCGTTGGGTGCATCACGAAGTGCCGAGGTGGCGACACAGAGTATTTTGTGTACCTGGTATTTTTCAATGGTATGTTTGAAGGATTTGAGGGTTAAAAAAGCACGTTTGATCGCAGGCGGCTGAAGGTATCCGTCTTTTTCGTAAGCGCCTTCACCAATACGAACTTTGAATTTCTGTTCACAGATAAGGTGAAAGCCGTAATGACTGGTTTTTTCAAATATCACCAGTCTTCCCGAGTTCGAACCGATATCGATGATCGCGGTTCGCTTAGCCATGGGAAGTGTTACTCTTCCTCTTGAAGCTTGTCAAATTTGAATTTGAGCTCTTCAATGTTCTCTACATTGTCCGGGTCGGAGATAATACAGTCAACAGGGCAGACAGCGATACACTGCGGCTCATCAAAATGTCCTACACATTCAGTACATCTGTCTGAATCAATAAGATAGATAGGATCATTCTCTTCGATCGCTTCATTGGGACACTCTTCTCTGCAAGCATCACATGCAATACATTCATCAGTTATTAAAAGGGCCATATTATCCTCTGTATGAGCACTATACTATAGGCGCTCTAAGTTATTTATACGAGTTATAACCCAACAAAGCTTATGCCTTATTTAAAAGTCAATAAAATTATTTTTTCTTGGTGAATTTTGAGGAAGAGGAAGCGTTTTTTACGCTTCCTCATAAGTATTTGTGGGGAGTATGATCAGGATATTTGTTTAGGGAAACAGAATCTGTATCCACGTCTTCTGACGGTTTCAATGGTAGTGATATTCAATGGTTTGTCCATTTTCTGACGGATCTGATTGATCGCAACTTCAATGACATTGGGGGTAACCAGTTCAGGTTCTTCCCATATCGCATCGAGTAACTGCTCTTTTGAGACGATCTGATCCTTATGCATTGCAAGATGGGTCAAAACTTCAAATGGTTTACCTTTCAGTTCTATCTCTTCATCCTGATAAATGATCTTCTCTTCTTCAGGATTGATGAGAAGGTCATCGATCTCAATGATATTGGAAGCACCAAAACGCAGTTTGGCTTCAATACGTACCAAAAGAATATCATAATCCAGCGGTTTACGTATAAAATCATCCGCACCTGAACGAAGCGCTTCAATTTCACTCTCTTTGTCATCTCTTTCGGATAAGACGATCACTGAGGTTTTATGTGCTTTATTCTTAATATCGGCGATCATACCAATGTTTCCTACACCGGTTTTTGCCCACCCAAGAAGTACCAGATCATAATTTCTGATATCAAGGTAATATTTGGCATCACCCAGATTTTCCGCGATATCCGCCTGATAATCAGCTTCTATCAGTTTATCGGAAAGTGTTTTGCTTAATGTGGCTTCCTCTTCCATAATCAATACTCTCATCTTCGAGCCTTTATCTTTAAGATTTATTTAATTATAGCATAAAAAAGAGCCTATCTGAAAGTTTTTTTAAAATTCCCAATTATGACTCAGGGCAACGCTGCAATCAGCTAAGATGTCTGGTTTGGAGATTTTTATTCTGAGGGTCTTGAGTTGGGGATAGTGGCTGTGGAGCCGCTCTTTGAGACCCAGCAGAGCCTCTTCAAGTAGTTTATATTTTTTCTCTTTCAGTTCGTTTTCTATATGTAAGACGATGTCTGCATAATTGATGAAGTGCCCACGATCATAATCGTAAGAAGCTTCAAGGTCAACAATAACCCGCTGTGGCCTGTCCCGCTCGAAGTCAAGCAGGCCGATAATGGTTTCAAATACCAGTCTGTCGATATGAATGAACATTTATACTTTGATCTCTTCTTTTTTAAAGAGCCTGACAATATTTGGGATATGTTTATAGAAAATGATTGATGCAATGATCCATATCGGGGCATGCGACCCGATAGCGGGTACAACTGGATAGAGAACGTAAGAAGCAATAATAAAAGCAAGCAGTCCGATAAGGGAGGAGAGTGATGAGATCTTTAATCCCTTACTTGCCCCAAGCCAGACAGTAATGGCTATGATCGCAGGAATAGGCATCATGATAAGAAGTACACCGAAACCGGTCGCAACACCTTTCCCTCCCTCAAAAAAGAGAAAGGCCGAAAAGCAGTGACCTATGACTGCAAGTACAGCAATGGTCCATTGTACAGATTCCGGTGCTCCAAGCATCTTAGCGATGAGAATGACCACAATTCCTTTGATGGCATCAAGGAACAGTGTTGCTGCACCAAGTTTTTTGGCAAGTTTCGGATCTTTTTCTTTGACAACACGCAGGACATTGGTGGCACCGATATTTCCCGATCCTTCATTTTTTATGTCCACGCCTGCAAACTGTTTGGCTAAAATGTATCCAAAGGGAATGCCAGCGATAAGATAGGCGGCTAAGTAAAGTGCTATATTTATGTTCATAATTCATCCACAATTTTAAGTTATAAATCCTCTAAGAAGGTTCTATATGTGCAATTTTAACCGAATTTTGCTAAAATAGCTACAAATTGTAAGATGAAGAAGTGAATTCTCGAAGGATAATTAAAAAATGAGTATGGATTATAAGGCTGAGATCAATAGATTGAAAAAAGAGCTGGATGTGACTGTTGTCGCACACTATTATCAACGTGATGAAGTCTTTGAAATGGCAGATATTACCGGTGACAGTCTTGAATTGGCACGTAGATGTAAAGCAGATAAAAATCCCTGGGTTGTCTTCTGCGGTGTCGGGTTCATGGGACAGAGTGTCAAAGTGATCGCACCTGAAAAACGTGTGTTGATGCCAAAGATCGCCTGTTGTGCGATGGCACGTATGATAGACGGGAGTTATTTTGATGATTCTGTGAACTATATGGTTGAACGTGGTATTGCCAAAGAAAATATTCTGCCGATTACCTATATTAATTCCGATGCTACGGTTAAAGCAAAAGTAGGGGAGATGGGCGGATATGTCTGTACCTCTTCCAATGCTTTTAAGATCATTGAAAAAGGTCTGGAAACAGGGAAAAAGATCCTTTTTGTTCCGGACAGATGTCTGGGGCAGAACTTTGCGATTCAAATGGGTTTGAAATCCTGCGTGATAGGAGCAGAAGGGCAGGATGAATGTGATCCGAAAGAGGCAGATGTGATCTGCTTTAACGGTTTCTGTTCTGTGCATCAGCTTTTTACGGTAGATGATATTGCGTTCTACAGAAACAAATATCCTGGTATCAAGATTGCCGTGCACCCTGAATGTGATCCGAAGATCGTAGCCGCAGCAGACTTTTCAGGTTCCACCTCCCAATTGATCAAATATGTTTCAGACCTTGATCCTGAACAAAAAGTAGCAGTAGGAACAGAGTACAATCTTGTGAATAGAATGAGGGAAAAGAATACCTATGTGCTCTCTTCGACCAAACCGGAGTGTCCGACCATGAATGAAACTACGCTGGAAGATCTGTACAATACATTGAAATCTATCGAAGATAATAAACCGATCAATGAGATCGTGATCGATGCACATACAGTCAAATATGCGAATTTGGCTTTAGAACGTATGTTGGCGATCAAATAATGTTTAAACAAAAATTTATAGAAGCACTGATCGCAGAAGACATTGGACGTGGTGATCTTTTTTCACGTATTTCGGAGAGTAAAGAGATCCGTGCCTATATCATTGCCAAAAGTGATGGTGTTTTTGCCGGTAGGGAATACATAGAGACATTGGCAAAGATGTATGATCTCTCTTTGATGTGGGATGTCAAAGACGGTAAATCGTTTAAATCAGGAGAGAAGCTGCTTTTTGTTTCAGGAGATTCCAAAACGATCCTCTCTTTGGAACGTTCTATTTTGGATATGGCACTTCATGCCTCATCTATTGCTACTCTGACCGCACGTTATGTGGATGCGATCAAAGCGTACGGAGTGAAACTGCTTGATACACGAAAAACAAGACCTTTGCTGCGTGAATTTGAAAAGTATGCCGTCAGATGCGGTGGGGGACTCAACCACCGCATGGGGCTGGATGACTGTTTGATGCTGAAAGATACCCACTTACAGACTATTGATGATTTGGACAGTTTTATGCAGGAAGTACGTCAGAAGATCCCTTTTACCTCCAAAGTGGAGATAGAGTGTGAAAGCCTTGACATGGTGAAAAAAGCTATGAATGCAGGTGCGGATATTATCATGTGTGACAATATGTCTCTGGAGGAAACAAGAAAAGTTGTAGCATTTAGAAATGAGAACTATCCTCATATTCTACTGGAAGCCAGCGGGAATATAACACTTGAGACCATTTGCTCCATAGCGGATACCGGGGTGGATGCCATCTCGTCAGGTGCCATTATACATCAGGCGAACTGGATAGACCTCTCGATGAAAGTCGAGTCCTGATAAATGGCAGAGCGCCGTTTATATATTACCGAGGTTCGAGAGAAACTTTCAGAAGCCAGAAATATCACGATCCTTACCCACCTGAACCCCGATGCCGATACAATTGGGACGGGACTTGGTATCTACAATCTTTTAGTACAAAATAAAACAAAACGGGTAGAGATCGTGAATGCTTCCAAAATGCTTCCCCAGCATTTAGACTTTTTACCTGGATTTGAGAAGATCAAACATAAAATGGATTTTGAAGAGAGTCTGATCATCTCCTGCGACTGTGGAAGTATAGATCGGCTGGGGTTTACACTTGAAAACAGATCGATCATCAATATAGATCATCACCAGAGTAATGAGCTGTATGGTGAAATAAATGTGGTCATACCTGAGTATGCTTCTGCTTCACAGGTAGCCTTTATGCTTTTGAAGGAGATCTATGAGATCAATGCAGGCAGTGCCAGCTGTTTTTATGCTGCACTGTTATCTGATACGAGATATTTTACAACTTCTTCAGTGAATCAGAAAGTCTTTGATGCCGCCAGAGATCTGGTGGAACTTGGTGCCGATCCGGCAAAGATCGCATATAATTTTACCCAGAGACGTTCTTTAAGTTCGCTGCGTATTTTGCACAGGGCATTGGGGAGTCTTGAACTGAAATGTAATGCCAGAGTTGCAACACTTTTTGTGACAGAGGAAGATATTGCAGCAACAGGTGCCAAAATGCCTGATATGGAAGGCATCGTTGATTATGCAAGGTCTTTGAAAACAGTAGAAGTTGCCTTGTTTGTCATGGAATTGAAGGGGGAGATTCGGATCTCTTTACGCAGTAAAGGGGCAGATGTATCTCGTGTAGCTGCAGTGTTTGGCGGTGGTGGACACAAAGTGGCGGCAGGATGGATTATGGATAAAAGAGATTTACATGAAACAATAGATATAATTGTAAAAAATATACAAAATTTAGGATTAATTGATGGCAAAATATAAAAAGAAGGGTGGCTCCATAGGTGGAAAAATTGTTGGAACGTTACTTGTGGCTGGTATTGCGGCAGGAGCATGGTTTTTATATACTGCACCTCAGTTTGAAAGGGTAAAACCTCAGATAGAAGTACCGAGTAAACTCTACTGGAACAGAACAACACCTTTGAAGATAAAAGTAACAGACAATGTGGCACTTAAAGATTATCAAATTAAATTGAGTGATGGAGAGAACAGTATTATTTTGGATCAGGCACCTTTTGAAACACAGGCTGCTAAAGAGACATTGCTTGTTAAATATCCTAAAAAAGATAAGACCCTAAATCCCAAAGCAAAACATATGAAACTTACCATTACCGTAAATGATAAAAGTATGTGGAATATGATGTCTGGGAATTCAGCGAAAAAAACCATTGATCTTTATGTGGATTACAAGCGTCCCAACGTCAATATTTTGGCAAATTCACGTATGATCAATCAGGGTGGATCGGCTCTGGTGGTATTCCAGGCGGAAGATGACAATCTGGATGAACTTTACATTGAAGCAGACGGCAATAAGTTCAAGCCTCAGCCTTATAAAAAAGAGGGTTATTATGCTGCTTTGATCGCATGGCCTTTCACAAAAGATACTTTTTCTGCCAAGATCATTGCGACTGACCTGGCAAAGAACAAACGGGTTACAAAGATTCCGTTCTATCATAAAAATCCAAGGTACAGAACGTCAAAGATTAAAGCGAAGGATTCTTTTATTGATGGTAAGATTACGGATCTTGCATCCAGCAATCCGGACTATGCGACGATCAAGGATAAACTTGAAAAGCTTAAAGCGATTAATGAAACTATGCGTCTGAAAAATGAAGAATTGATCCATAAACTTAGTAAAAATGTCTCAGATGAGATACTGGATTCCTGGAAAATGAAAAAATTCTATCCCTTGAAAAATGGAAAGAAAGTTGCCAGTTTTGGGGATCACAGATATTATTATTATAAGAAAAAGGATCATGTTGTTTCTGAATCCTATCATGTAGGATACGACCTTGCAAGTAACAGTATGGCAAACATTGTGGCATCGAACCCTGGTAAAGTAGTTTATGCGGATGAGAACGGTATTTATGGAAATATGCCGATGATCGACCACGGTTTAGGACTCTATACGCTGTATGGACACTGTTCACAGATCATGGTACAGGAGGGAGATGAGGTGCATGCCGGCGAAGTGATCGCCAAGACAGGTAAAACAGGTTTGGCAATGGGAGATCATCTGCACTTCGGTATGCTGATCCAGGGGATAGAAGTGAGACCGGTCGAGTGGTTCGATCAGTCATGGATAAGAAAGTTCATCGACAATGTATTCAAGCAGGCAGATGAGATCATTTCTCCTGCACCGGTGAAGAAAGATGCCAAGAAATAAAGTGTTGTGACAACTCCGGTTCACATAGAATTCATACTTTACCGCTATAATTTTGCAATTATTTATATTTTATAGTATAATAGCAAAAAATTATGTGAGAGGAGTAGCCGTATGCAGCAACGTACCATCAAAAAACCGGTTGAAGTCGTGGGTATTGGTTTGCACAAAGGTGAACCGATCAAGCTTAGACTTGAACCTTTGTCAGCGGATGCAGGTCTGGTTTTTTACCGTGAAGACCTTGCTATGAGTATTCCTCTCTCTCCGGACTCCGTGATTGATACTCGTATGGCAACTGTCATAGGAAGTGAAAAAGGTTTCATTTCTACGATCGAACATTTCCTTTCAGCGGTCTATGCTTATGGTATTGATAATTTGCGTATCATTGTCGACGGTAATGAAATGCCGATCATGGACGGTTCGTCGATCTCTTTCTGTTTATTGCTTGATGAAGCGGGAATTGAGGAACTTGATGAACCTAAAAAGATCATCTCTGTTAAAAAACCAATTGAGATCAGGGATGGTCAAAAGTTTGTAAGACTTTTGCCAAGCGATACTGCCCGATTTGACTTCCGTATTAAATTTGATCATCCTGTGATCGGTGAGCAGAGTGAAAGTTTTGAATTCTCTACACATAATTTCATTGAAGAGATAGCAAGAGCAAGAACATTCGGTTTTGCAAAAGATATTCAGTATCTTCAGAGTCAAAATCTTGCTTTGGGTGCAAGTCTGCAAAACGCCATAGGTTTGGATGACCATAAAATACTGAATCCTGAAGGCTTGCGTTTTGACAATGAGTTTGCAAGACATAAAATACTTGATGCTATGGGTGACATGATGGTCTCCGGACACAATATCCTTGGAAAGTATGAATCATTTGCCGGAAGCCATAACCTGAATTACCAACTGACATCAAAGCTTCTGTCTGACAGTCGGAATTATGATCTTCTTACTATAGATGAATTACAAAGTAGAGAGTTTGCAAGATCTTTCGCATAAGTTACTTGTGATCTCTATGTCATCACCCCTTCTTTTGGGTGTGTACAGAAATGATGTTCTGGTCAAGACATTTTCAAGCGAAAAAAAAACTTCAGATATTTTATTGCCTTTACTGAAGGATATACTCAGCGAGTATGATATTTCAGAAATTATTTATACACGCGGCCCCGGATCCTATATGGCGATCAAGCTTACCTATATCATGTTGAAAACAATTGAAATACTCAAGGGCATCAAGTGTGTCGGCTGCAGTGGATTTGCTTTAAATGGCGGAGAACCTATCAAGGCGATCGGTAATCTCTATTTTATCAAGGAAAAAGAGACTATAATGACAAAAAAATTTGAACAGCCGGTCAATGTGGTTTTCACATTACCTCAAAGTATTCATGATCTTGAAATAGATGAAGAGTCAACCCCTGAGTATAGTTTACCGGCTGTTTAACGGAAGAAGTAAGCACTATGTTCGTATCTGTACCTGCAACATCAGCCAACCTTGGACCGGGGTTTGACACCCTGGGACTTGCGATAGATCTGAGAAATGAGATCATTATCAAACCTTCAAAATTCCTAAGTGTCTCTACTCAGGGTGAAGGTGCCGACAATCCCAAGATCAAAAAGAATTCTCTCTTTCTCAGTATTTTTAATGATAATTATAAAAGATTATCCGGGCGATCTGACAATTTCAGATTTGAATTTCATAACAGGATCCCTATCTCAAGAGGGTTGGGATCTTCATCTGCCGTGATTGTCGCGGCACTTTCAGCAGCCTATATGGCGGCAGGGACACGATACAATAAAAGAGAAATACTCAATCAGGCTCTACGATATGAGCATCATCCGGATAATATTACACCGGCAGTAATGGGTGGATTTAATGTGGCCTGTGTTGAGGGTGACCGTGTATATAGTAAAAAAAGACGTATGCCGGAATACCTTCGTGCGGTAGTGGTTGTCCCCAACCGTACGATCTCCACGGCAAGATCACGTACTGTGTTGCCTAAGATGTACAGAAAAGAGGAAACAGTATATTCTCTTTCAAGAGCGGCGTATATGACAGGACTTTTTATGACTGAGTCTTGGGATCTTTTGCGTATCGCGTCAAAAGACAAACTGCATCAGGCAAGAAGAATGAAAATGATGCCTGAACTTTTTGATGTACAGAAAGTTGCATTGAAACATGGTGCCTTAATGTCTACACTTTCAGGTTCAGGTTCTACATTTTTTAATCTTGCCTATGATAAAGATGCAGAAAAAATCGCACAGGCATTGCAGGCTAGATTCCCCCATTTCAGGGTGTTTACACTTACTTTGGACAATCATGGGGTCATGACTAAACATTAAGAAGTGTTCTTAACTTCTTTTTGGGTATAATACGCGATGAAAAAATCACAGCCTATACGAATGTGTATCTCTTGCCGTAGCAGGCATCCTCAAAATAGTTTGATACGATTGAAACAAGAGGGTCAGAAAGTTATATCATTCGATGGAAAAGGTAGAAGTTTTTACCTTTGTGATCTATGTGTCAAAAATGAAAAAAAAATCAAAGGCTTAACGAAACGTTTTAAACAAGATGAAGAACGGTTTGTTAAGCTTTTAAAGGAGTTAATTAACAATGGATAAAGTTAAAATCCAAGAAATAGCAGATGAAGCGGGATTGTCAAACGGTAATCTGCTGGAGAAAGCAAAAGAACTAGGGTTTGATGTCAAAGCAGCCAACAGTACGATTAGTATGGAAGATGCCGGGATCCTTGTAGATTATGCGATTTCCGGAACACTGCCGAAAAGTTTTAAAAAACCGGGAAGCAAAACAGCGATCAAAGTGGTTAAGAAAAAAGTTGAACCTGTTGAAGAAGAACAAGTGACAGAAGAGGCGATCGAAACTGTAGATGCTGAAGAAACAGCAGAAACAGTTGAAGCAGTCGAAGAGGTTGTTGAACCTGCTGCTGAAGAAATAGTAGAAACTGTAGAAGAGACAGCTGTAAAAGAAGAAGTACCGGTGGTAGAAGAAACAGTTGTGGAAGAAACAGTTGTGGAAGCACCCGTAGTAAAAGAGGTGAAAAAACGTAAAGGGATCTCTGTTGTCTCCAAGAAGACAGAAGCTGAAGTAGCAGCGGCAAAGGCAGAAGGTTCAGAAGAACGCCCTAAACGAAGAGTGCTTTCCCGTACCGGTATCAAGATCGTCAGAAAAGCAAAGCCTGCACCTGTTCGAGCTGGAACAAGAATTTCTATGGGGGATCAAACACCGTATATTCCCAAAAAGAAACCTAAAAAAGGTCCTGCTGAAGCAAGAGATACTGGTACGAAGATAGATATCTTCAACCATGACAGTATGTCAGGTGACATAGACAGCGGCTTTGGTAATGAAGAAGTTGTATTGCTTGACTTCTCTGACAAGAACATTTATGAAGAGATGATGCGTCAGGAACAGAAGCGTAAAGAAGAGATGAAAAAGAGAGAAGCGGCAAACGGCGGACCTGTAAAAGGCAGACAACCGTTCCGTCCTCAACAGAGACGTTCTCTTAAGCGTGGTGGAAAACGTAAGAAGTATGTGAAAGAGGAAAATACAGATGTCATCACTTCTGTAGAGATCCCTGAAAATGTAAGGGTATACGAGTTTGCTGAAAAAGTGAATCGCAGAGTCGGAGAAGTGGTTGGTGTACTTTTTGCCTTGGGCATGATGGTTACTAAAAATGACTTCCTCTCCAAAGATGAAATTGAAATTCTTGCTGAAGAGTTTGAAGTAGAAGTAACGACAGTCAATCCGCTTGATGAACTGGATTATTCTGATGCGTATGATGCAGTAGAAGAGTCTGATGAGAACTTGGTAGAGAGACCACCGGTCATTACCATTATGGGACATGTTGACCATGGTAAAACATCATTGCTTGACAAGATACGTACAGCCAAAGTGGCGGATAGAGAAGCGGGCGGTATTACACAGCACGTGGGTGCCTATCAGGTAGAGAAAAATGGTAAGAAAATTACTTTTGTCGATACTCCGGGTCACGAAGCCTTTACAGAAATGAGAGCACGTGGTGCACAGGCGACGGATATTGTTATTATTGTGGTAGCAGCAGATGATGGTGTGATGCCTCAGACCAAAGAGGCGATCGCACACACTAAAGCAGCAGGTGTACCATTGATCGTTGCGATCAATAAAATGGACAAAGAAGCAGCCAACCCTGACAATGTGAAGTCTCAATTGGCGGAAATTGATGTGATGGCAACAGACTGGGGTGGAGAGTATGAATTTGTTCCTGTTTCTGCACATTCAGGGTTGGGGATCGATGACCTTCTTGAAACGATCTTACTTCAGGCAGAAGTCATGGAATTAACAGCCAACCCTGAGAGAGATGCGAAAGCAGTAGTTGTTGAAGCTTCTCTTGAAAAAGGTTTCGGTCCAGTTGCGAACGTGATCATCCAGAACGGTACGCTTAAAGTAGGTGATAATGTGATTGTCGGTAAGACTTATGGTCGTATCAAAGCAATCAAACTTGATGACGGATCTTCTGTTAAAGAGATCGGACCAAGTACTCCAGCGGCTATTGTAGGACTGAATGAAGTGCCTGGTGCAGGTGAAGAGTTGATCGTGATGGCTACAGACAAAGAAGTACGTGAACTTGCTGAAAAAAGAGCTGAGTTCGAGAGAGCGAAAGTATTGTCAAAAAGTACAAAAGCAACTTTGGATGATCTCTCTGCACTTATTGCCGAAGGGCAGCTCAAATCACTTCCTGTTATTATTAAAGCAGATGTACAAGGTTCACTTGAAGCGATTAAAGGTTCTCTTGAGAAATTGAGAAATGAAGAAGTTAAAGTCAATATTATTCACGAAGGTGTGGGTGGTGTGACTGAATCTGACCTTACACTTGCAGATGCTTCTGAGCATGCAGTCGTACTTGGATTTAATGTCAGACCTACCGGTGCAGTGAAGAAAAAGTCAAAAGAGTTGGGTATTGAAATACGTTCTTACTCGGTTATTTATGACCTTCTTGATGATGTGAAAGCTTTACTTGGCGGTATGATGTCTCCTGTGATCTCTGAAGAGGTGACGGGTCAGGCGGAAGTACGTGAAACATTTGTTGTTGGTAAAGTCGGAACGATCGCCGGATGTAAAGTTTCTGACGGGTCTATCACAAGAAACTCCAAAGCAAGACTTATCCGTGACGGTGTGGTTGTATATGAGAGTTCTATTTCCTCTCTTAAGCGTTTCAATGAAGATGCCAGAGAAGTCAAGAACGGTTATGAGTGTGGTATCATGCTTGAGAACTTCAATGACATTAAAGCTGGTGATGTGATCGAAACCTTCAAAGATGTCGAGGAACAGGTGACACTGTAAAATGACGCACGAAGAGATCAAACGACACAGGGTCGAATCAGTCTTAAGGGAGATTATACCTGAGGCACTTACTACATTGGATGATGAGCGTATTAACGGTCTCTCTGTGACAGATGTCGTTTGTTCCAAAGGGCGTTCTGATGCCAAGGTATATATAGATAAGTCTTTCCTTTCGGAGAAAGAACAGAATGAAGCATTACGACAGTTAAGAGCAGTTGCCGGATATATCCAAAATCATTGCAAGCAGAGTGAAGGCTGGTTCAAAGCCCCTCGATTTACCTTTGAATTCGATGAACAGCTTGAGAAAGTTTCCCGAATAGAAGAACTTTTCAAACAGATCAGTACAAAAAAAGAGGAAACAGAAGAAAAGGATGATTCAGATGAATCTTGATACTCAGATCGCAAAGATCATAGAATCCAACGGTGCAGCACTGTATGACACAGAAGTAGTCACAGAATTTGATGAAACGATCTACCGTGTGCTCATTACCAAAACAGGTGGGGTAAGCCTTGATCTTTGTGCAACTATCTCTTATGAGCTTTCTCCTTTTTTAGATGTACATCCTCCAATGAACGGCCAATACCGTTTGGAAGTCAGTTCTCCGGGTATTGAAAGAAAGTTGACAAAACCGGTACATTTTCAGAATGCCATTGGTGAAAAGATCAAACTTAAACTTGGCGGCGGAGATAAACTGAAAGGTCTACTCAAGTCTGCTGATGACAAAGGGATCGTTGTAGAAACCAAACAGGGTGATGAAAGTTTCTCTTACGGAGAACTCAATACGTGTAAAACGTATTTCGATTGGAATTAAATTTAAGCTGCTTGAATCATAGCATGACAAGCAACAATCGTCTTTGTAAACAAATACTAGGAGTTGCTTATGAATATAGATGAGATATACATGCAACTTGCTCTCAATAAAGCCTGGGAATCCCAGGGTTTAACCTATCCAAATCCTGCTGTCGGTGCAACTGTTATATATAGAGGTAGACTGGTTTCTGTAGAAGCCCATCAAAAAGCAGGAACTTCTCATGCAGAAGTCTTGGCACTTCTTTCAGCTTATGAACATATCTCACATCAAAAGATTGATTTTGACAGATATGATGCAGCAAAAGCCCATACTTTTCTTCTTACCTTACCTCAAAAGTTTTTTTCAGAGTGTACGATTTATGTAACGCTTGAACCCTGTTCACACAGAGGAAAAACACCTTCCTGTGCATCATTGCTTGAACGTTTACATTTGTTAAGGGTCGCGATCGGTACAAAGGATCCCATAGTAGGACATGATGGTGGTGCAAAAAGATTGGGAAATGTGAGTTTTGGTGTTTTAGAAGAGAGATGTAAAGCACTTTTAGAACCTTTCCTTATCTGGCAGAAGAGGGCCTTTGTCTTGTTCAAACTGGCACAAACTTCCAACGGCAGGATCGGAGGAGGGTACTTAAGTTCCCAGGCTTCATTGAAGCATGTACATCAACTTAGAGAAGTGTGTGACACTTTGCTTATTGGCGGCAATACAGTGAGGGTGGACAGACCGACACTGGATTGCAGATTTACAGAAGGAAAAGCACCCAATGTTGTGATCTATTCAAAAAGTGATGACTTAGATAGAGATATACCGCTCTTCAATATAAAGAGTAGAGAGATAAAAATAAGAGATTCTT
>JAMONL010000201.1 GCA_027065815.1 Sulfurovum sp. | reverse complement strand
ATCGGTGCAGGTGAGAAGATGCCTGACCTTGAGCAGTTCATCTCTGACAGGATCGTTTCTCGTCTTATGGGAGCAGGGGATGTGGAGTCTTTAGCTGAAAAAGCGGCTGCAGCTATTGACCCTAAAGAAGCAAAGAAGATGACACAGAAGATCAAAAAAGGTCAGTTCAACTTCAACGATTTCCTTGCACAGATGGAGCAGATGAAAAAGCTGGGTTCTATGAAGTCCATTATGGGGATGATCCCAGGTATGGGGAACATGGCAAAGCAGATCGGCGATATGGACCTTGAAAATTCAGATGAGATCAAAACCATCAAAGCGATGGTCTCTTCCATGACACCTAAAGAGAGAGAAAATCCGGACTTGCTGAACAATACGCGTAAAAGACGTTTGGCAGCGGGTGCAGGGCTTGAACAAGTGCATGTAAATCGTGTATTGAAGCAGTTTAAAAATGCTGCTAAAATGGCAAAAAAAATGTCAGGTAAAGGCGGCATGAAAGAGATGCAGAAAATGATGCAGCAAATGCAGGGTGGCGGAGGTGGCGGTTTCCCGGGTATGCCTCGATAGATATTTTGCAGGGGGAAAAGGCATACCTTGTCTTGTCCTCTATAGGCTTATTTAGCGTACATCGTTATTATGTTATGATTCCTCTCATGAAAACAATCAAACTTTTTTTATTTATCATACTCATCTTTTTCACGGCACAAGCCCAAAGCTTTTATTCATTGACCGGTGTTGACTCTTATGACCCATTGGTGATAAATTCTGTGAAAGATGCAGTCAAATACAACAAAGATATAAAAACTTTGATGACCGCTATGTCAAATGAACTTGGTGTCGATACAAAAGGATATCCCTCGCGTGTACTTGTTCTTGTCATCAAAAGATTCTCTGTAGGTGAAAGCATAGGCATAAAAGTGGCACTTGAACTGGGTGAATATGTATATCGTCAGGGTAGTAAAACAGAAGTGTTTGCCATCACCTACAAGAACTCACAAATCATTACTCCCAGAGAGAACAGCCTGGAAGACCAACTTGCAGACACTATAGAAGAATTACTCGAAGCTTTTCGTTTGCAGCATATAGAGGACAATAAGGAACTGGCAGCTCCAAATAAGTCTTTCAGTCATGATGATTTTGCCAAAGTAATGAAATATGAAACAGATTATAAAGTTGCTTTAAAAAAAGCAAAAAAAGAGAAGAAACCTCTTATGGTTTTTATGAGCACTTCTTATTGCCCCTGGTGTCGTAAACTGGAGAGTCAGGTGTTGGCAAAAGAGCATATAGATGAAAAGATACATGAGAAGTATGTACCTGTCATACTAAATTATGATGAGAAAAATTTTCCTGAAAATTTAACACATATTAAAATAACGCCTACGCTTTATATTATAGACTCTCAGAGCGAAAAGATAGAAGAAAAAATTGTGGGATATAACAATAGAAGTGCTTTTTTACATCTTTTAAAACAGTAGTTTGATATGTTTGATCAGAAGGATCAGAATGTTTATAAATTGATTTGTGGATCAAGGTTATGTTGTGTAGATATAAATGAAGAGATATTTATGTTTATGGGTCTGGAAGATGGTCTTAATAAAATCTTTATAATATTTATGGTAAAATCGCGTTCCAAAAGTATTGATGAGTGTTTTAGTCATTAAAAAACAGTTGTCAGTACTTTATTATAATGTTGACTTTTCCTCAAAGCAGACATTAAAATATAATGAAAACACAAAGGACACACCATGACAATGATCAGAATGACAAGAATGGGTAGAAAGAAAAAGCCATTTTATAGAATCGTAGTAACAGACAGCAGAAAAAGAAGAGACGGTGGTTGGATCGAATCAATTGGTCACTATAATCCGGTATCTGTAAACAAAGAGCTTACTCTTGATGAAGAAAGATTGAACTACTGGCTTTCAGTTGGTGCACAAATGAGCCCAACAGTAAAAAGAATTTCTGGTAAATAATCATAATGGTTAAAGATTTCCTCCTCTCCTATACCAAGCTTTTGGTAAACAATCCTGAAGATATCAGCATAGATATTGCAGAGGTTGATGAGGGGTTTGATGAGATCACCATCTTTGCGAACAGTGAAGATGTCGGTAAACTCATCGGTAAAGAGGGAAGAATGATCAACTCTATTAAAGCAGTCATCTCAGGATGTAAGGCAAAAGGCGGTAAAAATTACCGTGTCAATGTCAAAGCTGCAGTGTAACTCCAAAATGTCTCAAGAACAATTTTACATCGCTCAAATAGGGCGAACCATTGGACTCTGGGGCGACCTCAAACTTAATCTTCATACCGATTTCCCGGAACAGTTCAAAGTAGGATCTACCTTTAAAAGTGACCGCGGTCCCTTGACTATTGCTGATGTGAACTTTAAACGAGGTATTATCCGTTTTGTCGGCTATGAAAGTATTGATTCTGCAAAGAAACTTACCAATGCAAAAATTTACACAGATCTGGAGCATACCAAAGAGAATTGTACCCTTGAAAAGGGACAGCATTTCTATTTTGATATTGAAGGCAGTACGGTATTACAAGGCGATCTGGTATTGGGTGTAGTAGATGACATTCATCGTATGGTCGATATTGATTACCTTGTGATAAAGACAGATGAAGCACTGGTTAAATCAGGATCACCAAAAAGTTTTCTACTCCCTTATATAGACCGTTATGTGCTCAATGCAGACACGGATGCAAAAAAGATTTACACAAAAGATGCCAAAGACATTTTAGAGGCGAGTTAATGCGCTTTACCTTCGTCACACTTTTTCCTGACCTTATTAAAGGTTATTTCACAGAAAGTATTTTAAAACGTGCCATTGAAGATGATAAGATCTCTATTGATTTTTCCAATCCTCGAGATTTTACAACAGATAAGCACAACCGTGTTGATGCGCCGATGATCGGTGGCGGTGCAGGGATGCTGATGACCCCCCAGCCGTTGATGGACACATTGAATGACATCCGTGAAAAGTCTCCAAATTCCCATATGGTATTTCTCTCTCCTGTAGCCAAAAGATTTACCCAGAATGATGCAAAGCGTTTAGCTAAAAAAGAGCATATCGTCTTTGTAAGTGGACGGTATGAAGGGATAGATGAACGCGTGATCGAAGCACAGGCAGATGAACTTTTTTCTATAGGAGATTTCATCTTGACAGGTGGTGAGCTGGCATCTATGGTGGTCTGTGATGCCATCAGTCGCAATGTGGATGCGGTGCTGGGTAATGCAGATTCTCTCTCTGTAGAAAGCTTCGAAGAGGCGCTTTTGGAAGCCCCTTCCTTTACTAAACCGACAATTTATGAAAACAGTGAAGTGGTTTCAGAGTTCTTAAAGGGAAATCATAGTAAAATCGCAGACTTAAAAAGAGGGCTGGCTTTGTGCAAAACAAAGTATTTTCGGCCAGACTTATACAAAAAAAGGTATAACCATGAGAAATAAATACATTGAAAGCTTTGAGCAAGCACAATTAGAAAACAGAAATGTTCCTGAATTTAGAGCGGGAGATACTGTAAAAGTAGCCGTAAGAATTAAAGAAGGTTCTAAAACAAGAGTACAAAACTACGAAGGTTTATGTATCGCGATCAGAGGTCAGGGTACAGGGAGAACATTCATGGTTAGAAAAATGGGTGCCAACTCTGTTGGTGTTGAGAGAATCTTCCCACTTTACTCTGAGTCAATCGAAAGCATTGAAGTCCTTAGAAAAGGTAGAATCAGAAGAGCGAAATTGTTCTATCTTAGAGAGCTTAAAGGTAAAGCGGCAAGAATCAAAGAACTTAGAAGAAAGTAATCTTTCTTTCTGCTTCATCGTATCTTTGCAGGAGTTGTTCAGTCACTTACTGAACGTAAGCTCCTTCTAAACAACCTACAAATCTACAATAAATCAAAAAGAAATCTTTACTTCCTTAACTTATATTCAAACTCAATATTCTACGATATAATATCTTTTTAAAATTCATCCAGGATATTTCTATGCTCTCAACCATAAAAAACAAATTTATTTCACTTTTACAACTTATATTGGTATTGATCTTTATTGTCTTTGAAGAGTTGATATGGGAGGGGATCGCTTATCCTATTTATAAGTATGTTCATTCACTTCAAATATTACAGAGAGTAGAGCTTGCACTGCACTCTGTCAACCGCTATGTGATCCTTGTGATCTTTATGGCCATGTTGGTTGCCGTGGAAGCTTTTGGGCTCTATGCCGGGTATCTTTTTGTGAGTGGGAATATTCTGTTAGGGATTTCCATTTACCTGGGGAAGATCCCTATTGCTGCGTTTACCTTTTGGATGTTTCGTGTGACAGAAGACAAACTCATGAAATTCGGCTGGTTCAAATGGTTATATGACTGGGTGATGAAACTCATTGACTGGCTGAAATCTTTAGAAGTATACCAATCAACACTCAGCCGTATTAAACTCTGGAAAGAAAAGATCCGTGCCTTCAGAATAAAGTACTTTTCAAAAGAAAGCCGTTTTGTAACCAAGATGAAACGCTTCTATACCACTATTAAAGCTTCATTGCGTAAAAAAGAAGATGATGAAAAATAGACTGCTATGGCTGTGGCTTGCAGCGGTCGTTATTGTATTGTTTTTGACAGGTCTACTCTTCATAGATCCTGTCAGAGAATATATTGTGATAATTATTCGGGACAGCTACCTTTTCATTAAAAAGAATATTATTGCTATTTTGACAGCCTTTTTTCTGATCAAAGGAAAATTTGTTATTCAAGTCTTTTTACGAAAGGTTCTTCTTCTTTCTGCCACCGGACTGGGAAAGCGTTATATGGTCGAACGTGTTTTGACGCATAACTTCAAAGTGCATTTCATGGATCATCTCAAAGATGACTTTAAACGTTTGGCGGAGCATATTAAGCTTAACTTTATGGAATTTCCTTTGATCAAAAAGATCATAACTCTTTTGACTTTTCTGGGCTCTCTTGGTTTTATGGGTAAATTCATGGGTGGTATGCTGGCGGTAAAAGTCTTTATTGCCAAGATCTGGAGCTTTCTGTTAGCTGTTTTTTTGAAGGTTTTCTCCGCATTTTTTTATTTTTTAAGCAACGTAGTATGGGGAAGCTGGCTGGCGCCTGTTTTTGAAGTGCTCATTTTCTCCTGGCTATTGAATTGGATGGAGAAAGTCCCTTTTTTAAAAAGGATCTTAGCCTCGGCCAATAGACTTTTTCGCTATCTCTTCGGCTGGCTTGAGAAACTCATTGCCCGTCTTATGCGAGCACCTTTGAGACGATTTTTAAAGTGGCTGGTACGTAAAATGAAGATCGCTATCTATACTTTTATAGGGTATGAACGGGTCTCTTTGTATCAACGTCTTCAGGAAGACAGAAAACTCAATCCCAATGCACATGTTGCATTGATGCAGGCAAGAAAAGAAAGGGTGTTACCGAGACGCGACCATCTTTCGGCAAGAGAACAGTTAAAAAAGAAAAGGGAACGGCGCAAGCCGCTTAATAAGAACGATTTTTCATAGCCTGATGGGCTTCTCTGTCCAGGGTTTTAGCCTTCATGTCTGCACGTTTGTCATGAAGTTTTTTACCTTTGGCAATGGCAATGCTTACCTTGGCAAGGTTGCGTTCATTAAAATAGATCATCAGTGGTACGATGGTCAGCCCGTCTTTATGGACTTTTTCATAGAGTTTTTCCAGCTGCTTTTTGTGCAGAAGCAGTTTCCTGGGTGTTCGGGTATCAGGGACATAGTGTCTGTTCGTGGTTTCAAGATGTGCGATATGTGCATTCATAAGGTGCAGTTCACCCTGAATGAAACGGCAAAAAGCATCTGAGAGATTCGCCCGTTTTGCACGCAGCGCTTTCACTTCAGCCCCGGCAAGTACAATACCCGCTTCAAATTTTTCAAGTATCTCATAATCGTGTCTGGCTTTTTTGTTCTGTGCAACGATGTTGATGGCCAAATCTATCCTTTTGTATATCTATAATTTGTAGAATTATATCATATAATCTCAAATGGATAATGTAGAAGAGACTTTGGAAATATTGTATCAGGATGATGTGTTGGTTGCCATCAATAAGCCTTCAGGCCTTTTGGTTCACAAATCTCCTATCGACAAGCATGAAACCCTTTTTGCTTTGCAAATGCTACGTGACCAAATAGGGAAGTATCTCTATCCGGTCCATCGTTTGGACAAACCAACCTCAGGGGTACTTCTTTTTGCTCTGGACAGTGAAACTGCCAAAGTGATGTCAGAACGTTTTCGTGCCAATTTGGTGCACAAAGAGTATCTGGCGGTTGTACGGGGATATACCCGGGAAGAGGAGAGAATTGACTATCCTTTAAAACAGATGTTGGATACCAAAGAACAAAAACTGCAGGGTATTACAAAAGAAGCACAGGAGGCACAGACACGTTACAAGCGTCTGGCAACTGTGGAGTTTCCGTATGCCGTAAGCCGCTACCCTGTTGCGCGTTACTCACTGCTCAGGCTTTTCCCTGAGTCAGGTCGAAAGCATCAGCTCAGACGGCACATGAAACATATCTTCCATCCGATCGTGGGTGATACCAAACATGGAAGGGGTGAGCACAATCAACTCTTCAGAGAGAAGTTTGGGTGTCACAGACTGTTGCTGCATTCAATAAGAATGAGTTTCAAACATCCTGTGAGTCAGAAAGAAATAGTAATAGAGGCGGATTTAGACGAAATCTTTGAAAAGATCTTTGAACTTTTCTATGTAGGTTGGGAAACGCAACCTACGGTCAATACGATTTCAACGCCTGGTTGATCTGGATATATGCCTCGACAGGGGTGGTTTCAAAGTAAGGGATATGGTGTTTTTTTGCAAAATCCTTGGTCATCTTTTGAACCTTTAGCAGGTTAAACCTTGGTGCCTTGGGGAAAAGGTGATGTTCTATCTGTGTGTTGAGTCCGCCGTAGAACCAATGGATCAAAGAGCCTCCGGAGAGTGAACGGCTTCCTCTCATCTGCAATTCCATCCAGGAGAGATCTTTGGCTTCTTCTTCATGGAAAGTTTCACAACCCAGGTGGTTTGTAATGAATCCAAAAGCCAGCCAGGGGGAGAGTACGAAATTGACGGTCAGAGCCACATACAGTGTATTGAGTGCACCGATCTGATAAATAAGTGTTCCCCAAATGATCGGCCAATGCAGCAGCATGAGTGCAAATTCTCCCCAGAGTTTACGTTTAATAACAAAGCTGTAAGACTGTGCAATGAATGCAGGGAACATAAAGAACATCGAACCCCAGAAAATAATATATTTGTGTTTTTTAATGAAAGGACTGTCTCCTTTGTTAGGGGTAAAAGCACCATCCAGTGCACGAATATCTTCAT
>JAMONL010000200.1 GCA_027065815.1 Sulfurovum sp. | reverse complement strand
ACTTCATTATTATTGCGCCCATGATACACTAGTTGCGATACACCGCTGCCACCAATGGATTTTTTAAAAATATTGGCATACCCCAATCTATTTGAGACAAAGACCACACGACGTTCATTATCCACATATTTGCCGCTCACATCGATACCATTGAACGTAGTTATCCGTCTTTTACTGCCTCCGGAAGATGACATTTCATAAATATCCGGCTGTGCGTCAGGAGCCATTGTTACCAGTATCTTTGAACCGTTGCGATTCACATCCGAACAGACGATCATACCTTCAGATGAAGCGATCCTGCTTTTGGATCCCGAATAGATATTCAGTCTGTAGAGTGCCGGGATCACACCTGCATACGATGTATAGTAAAAACTTTGCTGCTTGGCATCTGCCCATTTTGGGAAGAGATTCAACCCTCCGCGTATAATGGCTTTTTGATAGTTAAAGGTATAATCCGCCAAAATGATCTCACTCTGTTTCGGGTTCGTATATCTCGCAAAGATCACATATCTGTTTATCCAGCCGATACTTGGATATTTCAAGGCATCATTCACATCAGAAATTGCTTTATGTGCCAGGAACGGTGCTTTACTGGTTGTAGGGATCGCATAGCTCTTTTTAAATACTTCTGCAGCATTTGAAGCTTTCAAGAGACGGATGACAAGCTTTGTTCCGGAACTTTGAGTCAAACTGTATTTCAGTACATACTCTTTGTTTTTTAGAGAGGGAGCAATAAAATTGGAGTTTAACTCTCCTTTGTAATGCTTGCTGTCCACAAGAAAATGGCCAGAAATCTTTAGATCTGTCTGCAATATCTTGAAAAACTTGTCATTTATAGTAGAGGAGTCGTCTTCTATCGCTATTCTGCTACGATGCTCTACATCTGTTTCAATACGGAGTGTCGCATCCACAGCAAAAATATTCAGAGTTAACAGTAAAAATAAAATATATCGCAAATTCAGTCCTTGCTTCTAGGTTTAATTGGTATTTTCCCTAATTCTTCTAGTGAACATTGTATCAATCTGCAGTTGAAATCTTCATTAATTAATATCAATAAGAAAGATTTACCTTTCTCAAATTATGCTAAAATAATAGTATAGTTTTGTACATAAGGAGTTAATTATGAACGAGATATTGATAGGCTTGGCGAAAGCCGCCATTTTAGTTGCTTTGAATCAGCCGGAAAATTTTGATTTGCAAAAAGCATTGAACGAATATCCTCAACTCAAAGAGAACGGTGCCTCTTTTGTCACTCTCAATAAAGAACCGAATGAACAGCTGCGCGGCTGTATCGGTTCACTGCAGGCTTACCAGCCGCTTTATAAAGATATTATTTCCAATGCCCAGTCTGCGGCTCTGCGTGATCCCAGGTTTCAGCCTCTTACACTTGATGAATTAAAAAAGATCAAAATAGAAGTTTCCATACTCACCGAACCACAACTGCTTTCCTACACCGATGTTGCTGATCTTAAAAGTAAGATCCACTCTCCCGAAGACGGTGTGATCCTGAAATTGAATGGCAATCAGGCAACCTATCTGCCCCAGGTATGGGAACAGTTACCCCACTTCGATGACTTTTTCACAAGCCTCTGTCAAAAAGCCGGATTAAACTCCGACTGTTTATCCCAACACCCTGAGATATCCATTTATCATGTTAAGAAATACAAGGAGAAATAATGAATGATCCTATCCGAAAAGCAGCTGTAGCAGGTCAATTCTATCCTGCCTCCTGTCGTGACATTTCAGATTCTATTGCAAGATTTAATGACATATTCCAAAAAATTGACATACCAGACTCTATTTCAGACATTGTACCCAGAGCAATCATTGTACCTCATGCCGGTTATATTTACAGTGGGTTTACGGCAAATATAGCATACCGCTTTTTAGAAAAAGCAAAAGCTAAACGCATCATAGTCATTGGTCCGAGCCATCATCATTACTTCAAAGGTATTTCCGGATCTTATTATGAGAACTATGAAACACCTTGTGGAAACATTCCCATAGACAGTGCCTATCTTTTTGCCCTTGCCAAAGAGTTCAATATCTCTTTTGAAACTGAAGCACATCAAAAAGAACACTCTACTGAAGTACAAATGCCTTTTATACAACATTACTTCAAAGATACAAAAGTGATTGAACTTATCTACAGTGACATGAGTGTCAAAAATCTGGCAAACATTATTTTTGCTCTGCTGAAAAACAAAGATAATCTTGTCGTTATCTCTTCAGATCTTAGCCATTTCCATACACTGGAGATCGCAAAGCAACATGACTACAGTTGTTTAAAAGCAGTTGAAGGACTCGATATAGAAAAATTCAAAGAAGGATGTGAAGCCTGTGGTCTTATTGGGATTCAAGCCCTTATACTTGCATCAAAAAAACTGCACCTCTCTACGAAGCTTCTGGACTACAGAACTTCAGCAGATGCAAGTGGAGATAAAAGCTCTGTTGTCGGGTATATGTCTGCTATGTTCTATTGATGCAGATCATCAATAGAACTCATCTAATTTTAAATAATGATAAGTATGAGTGGTTTTTTAATGCTTTATAGCCTTAAAAAAATCAATTTAAATCCCATTTAACCCTATTTATTTATAATAGTTAATATTTAACAAAAAAGGAATGAATAATGAAAAAAATACTTATGGCTGTTACAGCGGCATCACTACTTTGTTCTGTAGCTTTTGCAGAATCCCACGAAGGTGCTAAACATGAAAAACATTGGGACTACAGTCAAAACGGTCCGACTCACTGGGGTGAGTTTTCAAAGACATGTGCAAAGGGTCAAGCACAGTCACCTATTAACATCGTACCGGGAAAATCTGTACAACTGAATGCACAATATAAACTGCATTTACATGAAGATGTACATACCACTGCCAAAGTCATTGACAATGGGCACTCCATTAAAGTTACACCTAAAGCAGGTGGAACCATTGAACTTCATGGAGAAACTTTCAAACTTCTTCAATTTCACTTTCATGGAAAATCTGAGCATACAGTTGACGGAAAACGTTATGACATGGTGGTACACTTTGTACATCAGAACCCAAAAACAAAACAGTTGGCTGTGATCGCAGTATTCTTTAAAGAGGGAAAGAACAACCCTGTACTTGACAATGTTCTAAGCGGGATCGACAAAGAGATACGCATCGATCCAGCAGATCTTCTTCCAGCAGATACACAGCACTATTTTCACTATGTAGGTTCTTTAACAACACCGCCATGTTCAGAAAATGTTCAATGGTACCTGCTCAAACAACCTGCCGAAGCTTCCAAAGAACAGATCGAAGCATTCAGAAAATACTATGTAGACAATGAGCGCCCTGTTCAGGAACTTCATGACAGATCGATAGAAGCAGAGTAACCTACATGCTTCCTAGCCATTCCACCTTCTTCTAGAAGGTGGAAACCCATGATATTAAGTTCTTCAACTAGTTTACTCTTTAGCAATAAACTCCGCTTCAAAATTGTATGTTCGACCGCCATTATGATGTCCAAAACCAAATTCCTGGAGTTGTTCAAGGTATTCTGTGAGTCCTCTGTTGAAATCAGGATTACGTGAAGCTGACTTAATTTTAAATTCAAAGAAACCGCTTGGCTGAATATAGAGTAAAACCTTTACTTTTTCTCCGGCATATTCACTCTGCGCTGGCCAACCTTCGAGCATACTCTGTACTTTTGCCAGGTAGGCATTTTCTACACCACTTTGTTTAGTTTTTTGATTTTTCAAAGAATTATTAATACGGGAAGTTGCACTTTTAGGATCATCAGTTACTTTAATAAGATTCTGTTTTGGTTTGGTCTTCACAGGTTTATCTGTCACATTGATGAGATTTTTCTTTTTAGGTGCTTTGACATTGGCAAAAAGATCTTTGGTATTGTTTTTTTTGGGTTTTGTTTTCTTAACCACTTTCTTTTTAACAGCTTTTTTCTTAACGATCTTCTCTTTGATCACTTTCTTTTTTTTGGAAGCTTTAGGTTTTGACGTACTTTTTTTCTGCACTTTCTTTTTGGGTTTGACTTTCTCTTTTTTCTTTGTGACACTTTTTGGTTGGGAAGAAGAAAGTGCTACTTGAATACGATGTTCATCTTTTTTAACATAGTTTTTGGATTTCTCCTCTGTACGTGTATTAAAATAGAAGAGCAGTAATCCCAGTACAACAAGGTAGATACCTATAGCCATGACACCCGGTATGAGTTTTGAAGGCTTAATATGCATCATAATGTGATCAGAGATACCTTCTCAAAACCTGCTGCTTTAACCGACTTGAGAAGATACATGACATCTTTGTATTTCAACTGTTCATCCGCACGGATATACACTTCAGAATTCTTATCGAATTTGACAGATTGATTAACAAAGTCATCGGCAAACGTATCTAACGCATAGGTATCTTTATTGAGGTAGATCTTTTGATTTTTATCCATACGTATCGTAAGGGTTTTTGGTTTTTCGACTTTCACTGTCTTGGAACCCTGGGGAAGGTCTATCTGCTCTTGAAAAGTGATGGTTGGTGCGGTGATCATGAGAATAGCCATAAGAACCAGCATGACATCCACAAGTGGTGTAATATTCAGATCCGGACTGTCATCCCATGAAAACATTTACTGATCCTCATGAACCTGGGAAAGTATGACTTCAGACTGTGAAGACAAGAGGGAAGAGAGCTCATATGCTTTACGTTTTAAAATCAGATGAAACGTATAGGCAAAAATGGCAACGGCAATACCTGCGGCAGTTGCGATCAGCGCTTCTGAAATGGCAGGAGCCACAACACTGAGGGATGCACTGGACTGGGAACCCAGCTTTGAAAATGTTTCCAGTATACCTATGACTGTTCCGAACAAGCCTATGAACGGTGAAGTTGAAGCAATAATGGAAAGCCAGGTAAGCCCTTTGGTTGAAACACGAATGGCATCTGAAGAAGCTGCCTGCAAAATAGCTTTGTTGGGCACAGATACACGAGACAGATAAGTAAAAATAAGTGATGTACTTGCCACTGATTTTGACTGACCTGTATAGAGTGCTTTAAGTGATCTTGATTCAGAAGAGATGCGTGAGTTTAAAATGTGGTATCGGTCAATAAATACCCAAAAAGTAGCTATAAAATACACAGAGAGCAGCAGCAGTACAAAAATAGTGATTGCACTGCTGTCAGTGAAATAATTTAGCAGAGAGCCCAAATTAGAAAGACTTTCCGATCTGTTCTATTTTGCTCACCGCAGCAGCGATGGCAACATTAGAAGATTCTGCACTTTTAAGAAGTGTTTTTGCTTCCTCAAGTGCTTTGGAAAGATCAGATCCTTCACCACCAGAGAGTGCAACTGCACCATCAACGATGCAGGTTGTTTTCTCTTCATCAACTTTTACGTATCCGGAGTTAATAGCAACTGCTACTTCAGATCCGTCAGCTTTTTCAATGACGATCACACCTGTATCAAGTAAAGATACCAGAGTAGCATGTCTTGGGAGAACACCAAATTCACCCTCTGAACCAGGTAAGTTTACCTGTTTTACATCATTGTCGAAGATCACACCGTCAGGTGTAACGATTTCAAGCTTTAATAGTTCCATAAATATCCTTTGTCAGACAAGAACTAAGCTTACTTAGCGTTGATCTTATCATTTTTAGCAATAGCCTCAGCCATATTTCCTACCATATAGAATGCAGCTTCGTTCATATCGTCATATTTACCATCAAGAAGACCTTTGAATCCTTCGATCGTATCTTCAAGTGAAACATATACACCAGGAGAACCTGTAAATACTTCAGCAACGTGGAATGGCTGAGAAAGATATTTTTCTATCTTTCTTGCTCTTTGAACTACCAACTTATCATCTTCTGAAAGCTCATCCATACCAAGAATCGCAATGATATCCTGAAGATCTTTGTATTTCTGAAGAATCTGCTGAACACCCGTTGCGATGCTGTAGTGCTCTTCACCAACAATTTGCGGATCAAGCATTCTTGAAGTTGAATCCAATGGATCAACCGCAGGGTAAATACCTTTTTCAGCAATAGATCTGTTAAGAACTGTCGTTGCATCCAAGTGGGCAAATACTGAAGCAGGAGCCGGGTCAGTCAAGTCATCCGCAGGAACGTATACAGCTTGAACAGATGTAATTGAACCTTTTGTTGTTGATGTAATTCTTTCCTGAAGTGCACCCATCTCTCTTGCAAGTGTCGGCTGATAACCAACCGCTGAAGGGATACGTCCAAGAAGTGCTGACATTTCAGAACCTGATTGTGCAAATCTAAAGATGTTGTCGATGAACATAAGAACATCAAGACCCATTTCATCTCTAAAATACTCAGCCATAGTAAGACCTGTCAATGCAATTCTGTTTCTTGCTCCCGGAGGCTCTGACATCTGACCGTAGCACAGTGCAACTTTGTCAAGTACGTTCGACTCTTTCATTTCGTAGTAAAGGTCGTTACCTTCACGTGTTCTTTCACCAACACCGGCAAATACTGAATATCCAGAGTGTTTCATAGCAACGTTGTTGATCAATTCCATGATAATAACGGTTTTACCAACACCGGCACCACCGAAGAGTCCGACTTTTCCACCTTTATTATATGGCGCAAGAAGGTCAACAACTTTGATACCTGTTTCAAACACTTCTGTTTTTGTACTCTGCTCTTCGAATGGTGGCGGATCTCTGTGGATCGACCAGAATTTAGTCGCATTTACATCACCGTTATCATCAATTGCTTCACCGATAACATTAAAGATACGTCCAAGAACTTCTTCACCTACAGGCACTTTGATAGAGTCACCGGTAGCTCTCACTTCCTGACCTCTTACCACACCTTCACTCATATCCATAGCAATTGTTCTAACTCTGTTATCACCAAGTTGTGCTGCTACTTCCAAAACCAATCTTTGCTCTTTTCCGTCAACCATGAATGTTGTCTCTAACGCTTCATTGATCTCCGGTAGATAGTCTGTAAAATCCACATCAAGAACGGGACCTAAGACTTGTACTATTTTACCTGTCATTTCTTCTCCTCTAATTATTTCATTGATTCCATACCACTGATGATCTCAATGAGTTCAGTAGTAATCGCTTCTTGTCTTGCTTTGTTATATTTAACATTAAGCTCTTTAACCATATCTTTGGCATTTTTAGTCGCTGCATCCATCGCCTGCATACGTGCAGAGTGTTCTGCCGCCAGTGAATCGATAAGTGAATAATACATTGTATATTCAATATAACGCTTCACCAATGCATCAAGAAGTGTATCGTCATCATCAGGTTCAACTTCAAGTTCTGAAGTCGATGTAGCATTCAGCTCCAACGTTGACGGATCAACCGGTAATACCTGGTCTTCTCTTATTTCCTGGGTGATCATATTGACATAACCATTATGT
>JAMONL010000199.1 GCA_027065815.1 Sulfurovum sp. | reverse complement strand
ATCCCCATAGACAGAAGAAGAAGAAGCATACACAAAACGTTTCACGCCATTCTCTTTCGCAGCAGTGATCATATTCAGAAAGCCTGTGGCATTGGAAGCATTGGATGTGATAGGGTCATCAATGGAACGGGGAACAGAACCAAGCGCTGCCTGATGCAAAATGATATCTACATTTTGTGTGATCTTTTGACAAAAATCAAGATCTGTAATGTCACCCTCTTCAAAGGTAAAGTTTTCCCACTCCTCAGGTGTCACTGCATTTCTGATCTTATCCAGATTGTACCTGTGTCCCGTTGCAAAATTGTCCAGAGAGATGACTTTCTGATTGAGTTTCAAAAGTTCTTCTGTAAGATTGGAGCCTATGAACCCAGCCACACCTGTTACCAACCAAGTACCTTGTTTTTCCATTAATTCTTTTTTTATTTGTTCATACTTCACGCTTAGTTTCCTTTAGAGAGTTGAAAGGAAATCTAAGAGCTTTAAAAACCAAACGACAATAATGATTTTTATTCTCTTGCATCATAGATATATTTTGCCATAGACAAATATGTGTTACTAGATTGTTCATACTATGCAGGATGCCCTCTTCCTCTTTCATACTTGTATTATAGCGAAAAGGACCAGGAGTTAAGAAAAGATGCATTGCATCAGTATTAAAAGTGAAGCATTAAGAAATTTTTATAATATCATTTAGAATTTGATTTGTGCTCTCTAATAACTTTTTGTGCTAAGCAAGAAAATCTTAAATATCTTAAATAAAGATTTAGGTCTAGAGAGAAGGTGATGATATAAAGTACTATTTGCATTATCAAAGTTTTGCAGATACTACTTTTTATGGGGAACAGTACCTTTCTCGGTACTGAAATAGTCTTTAACATAGGGATGCACTTCTTCACTCTGCATCAATGTATCAAGGTCGAACCAGCGATAGTCACTGTGCTGTTCGGTAGGAAGGTCTGTCAGGTCTGGGAGTTCTACTTCATAGGCGAGATTTACATAGTGTGTTGAGACCGCATCGAATATGCTGTTGTCATAAAGATGCTCAAAAACACCAATGAATCTTGGAGTCGAGGTCAGTGCCAGTCCCAACTCCAACTTTGCGATCCGTTCGATGGCATCTTTTATATGTTCATTCTTCAGCACTCTTCCACCAAGAGTAAACCAATACCTCATCGCCGGTCTGTTCACTCTTTTTCCAAGTAGTATCTGCCCCTCATGTTTCACAATGAGATCGACAGAAACAAGTGGTGTATTGTCAATAACCGTTTTAAATACTTCCGCCTCAAGAAACATTATTTTTCATCTTCTTCATAATAGCCGTAACCATAACCGTAGCCATAGCCGTTTCTGTCTATCTTCAAATCATTGATCAGGATACCCAGACCTTTCATCTCTTTGTGTTGATACAACTGTTCGATCCCCCGTAAAAAACCTTTTTTAGAATACTCTGCCCGGAGGACATAAATCGAAGTATCGGAAAGATGCATCAAAGTTCTTGCATCGGTGACAAGCCCTACCGGAGGGGTATCCATAATGATAATATCGTACACTTCTCGCAACTTTTTAAGCAGCTCTTCCATCAGTTCACTTTGTATCAGTTCACTTGGATTAGGCGGTATCGGACCTGAGGTAATCACATCAAGATTCTTATGCTCGGTCTGCTGAATGACAGAGGCCAAACTGGCATGTTTTGACAACAATGTACTCATACCATTCACATTTTCAATGCCGAATCTTTCATGTAGTGTCGGTTTTCTCATATCCATATTTATTAAGATTGTTTTTTTATCTGACATACTCATAATAGCTGCCAGGTTCATACCAATGGTCGTTTTTCCCTCACTGCCTATGGTCGATGTCACAGAGATCACATGGGAACCTTTTGAACCTTCCATAAATTGCAAATTGGTACGTAAATGCCTGAAAGATTCAGCCACTGCTGATTTGGGAGAAGAAACCACATTTAACTTCTCATCCGTATTTTTAATATGGGGGATAATACCTAAAATCGGGATCTGTGTTGCATGGATAACATCTTCTTCAGTGCGAATACGGTCATCAAGGAAAGCCCTCAGGAAGGCCAGTGCAACTCCCAAAATAAGTCCGAGGATCAAACCGACCAGAACAATCTGTTTTTTCTTGGGTTTGATAGGGGATTTCGGCAGGAGTGCTGTATCGATGATACGGTTCTTACTGACCGTTGCTGCCTTTAGTATGGCTGTTTCAGAACGCTTCTCCAGGAGATAGGAATAAATTTTTTCATTCACTGAGAATTTACGCTGTAACTGCCCAAACATCCGCTCATCAGCAGGGAGTTTATCAAGAAGTTTCTGCTGCTTGGCAATAGATTTTTCTAAAAGCGCTTTCCGTTCTTTGATATTTTTATCCATGTTTTCAATGGTAGAGATAATGATCTTTTTATGCTGTTCGATCGCTCTTGTAAGTTTAATTACTTCACTGAACATTTCTGTGTATTCTGCAGACAGGATCTTCTTCTTTACAATGCTCTCTTGCAATTCTTTGATCATGAGAGTAAGAGGTGAGTTAGTGCTGTCGGTAATCACACCGGTATAGGCAAGACTTTCAAGGTCTTTACCCGACTTCACGTTCTTATAAAGATTGCTAAGCATTTCCTGTTCAATAGAGATCGTAGCAAGTTGTGACTCTTTTTCACTCATTTGCCGTATGACCATCTCTGCTTTCGCAGAGAGACTGATGGTACTGGAACTCCTCTTAAACTCTTCAAGTTTGACAGCAGAACTTTTCAGGTTTTCCGTGATCCGTTTCAACTGTTTGTCGATGAACAACAATTTACGAGTTGCTTCTTTAGTTTTTTTCTCAATATTTTGCTGAAGATAGGCCCGCGCCAAAGCATTTGAGAACTCCTGGGCACGTAAAGCGACATTGTCTTCATACGATATTTGGAGGATGGTTGAAAACTTGGAAAGTTGAGCCGCAATGACCCCTTTCTGAGCAATGGTACCTGCATTCTTTGGATCGTAGATAACAAAACGGTACTGAGGATCTTTCAGTGCATTGATTTTCACGATATTGAGATGGAAATGAGCAGTGTCGATCTCTTCACCATAGGGAAGGACTTCGTCATAATGCCACATGGTACCGTTCTTATCTTTCATCTCTTCTACGACCAGACGATAGGTTTTGTCATTGATCGGATAGAGGTCGAAAGAGATACCATACCCTTTCAGTATCCCTACCTGAAATGGACTGCTCTTGTACAGTTCAATCTCTTTAAATCTTCTTGTGGTGTAGTAGCGGTGCAATACATCTACATGTTCCGCCGCTTTTTCAGCCAAAAATCTTGACCGTATAATCTCCATCTCCGTCTCTGCATTGACTGTACCAGGTGACATAGCCATAGAAAGCACATCTTGCCTACCATAGCCGCCAGAACGTTCTATGCCTACTTCGACCGTTGAAGATGCTTTATAGACATTGGGTTTAAAATAGGCAGTATAGGCCGAAATAACTGTAGAGATGATCACCAGAGCAATGATCATGTATTTGTATCGGAAGAGCGTTCTGAAAACTTCCTTGAGATCTATTTCCTCTTCATCGATTTCTGTATTGTTCATAGTTGTTATGTACCTTGGTAAAGATTATGCGATTGTTTGAAACAGTATCTCATAGGTTAAAAAACTTCGAGAACGAAGAACTTTTTTCAGAGAGAAAACATCTCTTCCGAAAAAGAATGAAGCTTAAAATGTGTATGTCAACCCAAGGTTAAATGCATCAACATCCACTTGGGTCATATCAGGACTGGTATAGTAGTATCCATCCATATCGTTTGCAAGATTGGTATAATCAGCAAAGACTGCAATGCTTTCAGTAATGTCATAACTTACACCAAGTCCCCACTGGAAACTGGTATCATCCACATCCACACCTGAATTGCTCACTGGATCCAAAGTCACACCACCAAATCCAAACAATGCATAAATATTAAAATCTTCAGTCACCGGATATTGCGGCTTCACAAAAAGACTCCATCCGCTCATTTCAACCAGATCTTCATCTGAAAGGGTTGTTGTATATCTGCCTTCTACAGCCACATATTCGTTGAAATTGTATCCTGCTTGGAACATGATATTGCCCAGTCTGTCCTGACCATATTTCGCATTAAAAATATCCATAGAAACTGCGGCATCACGTGAGCTTATGGCAGAAAGTGCCAAACCGACATAAAAACTGCTGTTGTCTACCACGATCGGCTCTTCAACCACAGGTACGATGACTGCAACATCCCCTCCTGCAAAAAGCGATGTACTGATGGCCGATACGGCACTAAGTGTAATGATATATTTTTTCATAATAATTCCCTATCTTCTTTTGTTTTGTTAATTATAACATACTGTAAATAAAAAACTGTTACAGATGCAGCTTCTGCTTAAAGTATTTGTCTATGTCAAAGTAGATCTCGCCACTGCTGTTTTTATAGGTCAGGTTTTTTTTGCTCAACTGGCTGATATGGGTATAGCCCATGATCGCCAACATGGTTTTCATCCCTTTGAGAAGATTCTTGTGGTAATTGCCTATCTCTTCACCTTTACGTGCGACCAGGTAAGAGGCACGTTTTTTTGGATCTTGTGTCGCCATACCCACAGGACACTGATGCGAGCCATAGCCTGAACACATTCTCGCCCTGATACACCCGCCGCTCATCATAAACCCTCTTGCGATACCCACTGCATCCGCACCCATGGACATCGTAATGATCACGTCATCCGGTGTCAGGAGTTTTCCTGAAGCGATGATCTTGATATCGTCACGCAATCCGTGTTTACGCAGTGTTGTATCCAGCACGTAAAGCGCATTTCTTGTGTTCAGTCCTACAGATTCCATCAATTCAAGCGGCGCCGTTGCAGACCCACCTTCACCAGAGTCCACTGAAATAAAGTCAGGCAAAGGCAGACCGGCCTCTTTTCGTACAGCGGCAGCAGCAAAAAGCCTGTCTATGACATTGGCATCTGAGATCACGATCTTGAGTCCTACCGGTTTTTTGGAAAGCTCCTGCAGTCCTCCTACAAAATCAAGCAGATGATCTGTTGTATCGGCATAAGGGAAACGGTTGGGAGAAAAAAGATCTTTCCCCTCTTCCACACCGCGATAATAGGCGATATCGGCAGAGACTTTGGCTCCGGAGAGTTTTCCTCCGGTCTGCTTTGCACCCTGCGCGATCTTGATCTCCGTCATACGACAGAAAGACATCACTTTTTTATAGCGTTCTGCATCGAAATTGCCTTCCGCATTACGTACCCCGTAGAGCCCTGAAGACATTTGGAAAATGATGTCGGGAATGGAGTCCGGCACCTCTTTTGGAAAGGTTTCCAGTGCTGCATTCCAGTTGGGACGGAACAAGGTATGGTTCTCTTTGTCATAAATATAAGTGTTCTCTGTTCTTTTGTTAAGCAGGATCTTTCTATAGGCTTTAATGGCATAGGTCCGATTGAAGATCTTGTCGACGATCTTGAAGAGCATTTCGGCAAACGGGGTACCTTTTACGATCTCAAGATAAGCAGAATTGTCACGGTCAGGTTTGAGCGTATACAGGTGGTTCGATGTCAGGCCGCCTTCTCCTGTATTGACCGGAAAGTGGCTTAATGAAGCTCCCAGGGAAAAAGCCCTGACCGCTTCGGGGCTCAAAGAACCATCTGACATCGCTGAACGGATGACGGGACTTTTGGAAACAAAAGGAATCTCTCTTTTTTCACCGAAAGTAACAGAAAAATCGTCAGAGACCTCATCATCGTTCTTAACATTGACCGAGTGTTTCACAATAAAGCGTGAGCCTGAAAAGGGCTGCGCCACAGAGAAAGACTTATAGTTCGGTTTGTCTTTTGCCGCAGTGTAGACCCAGTCGATCTTGTCTCTTGACTCATAAAAAGTCTCTTCTGCAAAATACTGCCGGAGCGGTTCACGCAAGGCTTCAAAGAAATAACGGAAGCGACCGATAATCGGATAGTTGATAATTAGCTGATGTTTACGCTGCACATAACGGTCATAAATAAACAGCAGAATCAATCCTATGAAGAGCAGTACAAGAATGAGCTCAGTAAAATTTCCCAGAAAAATCCAAATACGTTCAATCATTGATCAAATTCCTTCTGCGATCATTGCATCTGCGATCTTCCTGAATGCCGCGATATTGGCACCGTCTACATAATTCCCTTCTACATTGTACTCTTTAGCCGTTTCAGATACAGAGTTACAGATGTACTCCATGGTCTCTTTCAGTTTGGAATCCACCTCTTCAAAGGACCATCGTTGCATCGCTGCATTCTGCCCCATTTCAAAATTGGATACTGCCACACCGCCTGCATTGGCCGCTTTTGCAGGGGCGAAACAGATCTTGCTTTTCAGGAAGACTTCAATTGCTTCAGGTGTGGAAGGCATATTGGCACCTTCACTGACACTCACACAGCCATTCTTGATGAGATTCTTTGCATCCACTTCTGTCAATTCGTTCTGTGTCGCGCAGGGGAATGCAGCATGACATTCGATGTTCCAGACTGCATGACCGCCTTTAGGGTATTCTGAAACCGGGATATATTTAGCTTCTGGATGGTATTTGACATATTTTTCCAAAGATGCACGGCGATTGAATTTAATGTCTTTCAAGAGTTCAACATCAACCCCTCTGCCGTCATAGATCGTCCCTTTTGAATCGCTGCAACTCACAGGAACAGCACCCAGTTCGATCAGTTTTTCGATGGTATAGAGTGCCACATTTCCTGCACCGCTCACGGTACAGATCTTACCTTCAAGACGCTCTTGACCTTCGATCTCCAGCATTTTTTCAGTAAAGTAGACCACTCCGTAGCCTGTCGCCTGCGGACGCATAAGTGATCCGCCGAAGAAATTCGGTTTACCGGTCAGAACCCCGTCAAAAGTAGAAGTGATCTTTTTATACTCACCGAAGAGATACCCGATCTCTCTGCCGCCCACACCGATATCTCCGGCGGGAACGTCCATACGTGGACCAATATATTTATGCAATTCCCTCATAAAAGAAGAACAGAATTTCATCACTTCAAAATCACTTTTTCCCTTAGGGTCAAAATCAGATCCCCCTTTAGCGCCGCCGATAGGAAGGCCAGTCAAGGCATTTTTGAAGATCTGTTCAAATCCAAGGAACTTTAAAACTCCTTCATTAACGGTAGGGTGAAAACGCAGCCCTCCTTTGTACGGCCCGAGTGTATTGTTGAACTGCACACGGTACCCGGTGTTGACCTGGATATTTTGCTTATCATCCAGCCATTCCACTTTGAACTTGATGATCCTGTCCGGAACTGCCAGTCTTCTGACGATGGAGTTGAGATTGTATTTTTCCTCTGCCACAAGCAGCGGTGCGATGGAGTGTAACACC
>JAMONL010000198.1 GCA_027065815.1 Sulfurovum sp. | reverse complement strand
GAAAACAACTGCAGCCAGAAAAGTAAGCCGTCTTCATAAAATGGTAAACAAAATCGAAGCTGCGTAAGCAGTTTTAAACCTTTAGCGATCAGCCCATGCGGCTGATCCTAATTTTTATTCTTACAATACCAATACAAAGAACGCCTATGTTCAAAGAAAAACTTCAACCCTTTATAGACCGATACAATGAAATAAGCAAACTTCTAAGTTCTCCCGATATCGCTTCAGACATTTCACGTATGACGGAACTTTCAAAAGAACAGTCAGGATTGGCAGATCTTGTTGAAAAAGCAAACCTCTACATTGAGACCGCTGATGCCATTGAAGAGAACAAAGAGCTACTCGGTGATGAGGAATTGGGTGAACTTGCAAAAGAAGAACTCTCCGAGCTTGAACCAATGCTCCCATCCCTGGAAAGTGAGATCAAAGTACTCATGATCCCAAAAGATAAAGATGATGACAAGAACATCATTCTTGAACTGCGTGCCGGTGCCGGTGGTGATGAAGCAGCGCTTTTTGTGGCCGATGTCTTCAGAATGTATTCACGTTATGCAGAGCAGGTGGGTTGGAAGATAGAGATCGTCTCTACCAGTGATGGTACGGCAGGCGGATACAAGGAGCTTATTGCTGAAGTCAAAGGTGAAGGTGTCTACGCACAACTCAAGTATGATGCAGGCATCCATCGTGTACAGCGTGTACCGGACACAGAAACACAGGGACGTGTACATACTTCTGCCATTACGGTTGCCGTCATCCCTGAAGTGGATGATGTAGAAGTAGACATCAAACCCAATGAGATCAAAATGGATGTCTACCGTTCAAGCGGCTGTGGTGGACAGTCGGTTAACACCACCGACTCAGCAGTACGTTTAACACACATCCCTACAGGGATCGTTGCTGCCATCCAGGATGAGAAATCTCAACACAAAAATAAAGCAAAAGCCATGAAGATCCTCAAGGCAAGAGTTTATGAGGCAGAGTTGCAAAAACATTTAGATGAAACATCAAGCCAGAGAAAACTGCAAGTCGGGTCAGGTTCAAGATCTGAAAAGATCCGTACCTACAATTACCCACAGAACCGTTTAACGGATCATCGCATAGGGCTTACACTTTATGCCCTCGATGACATTATGAACAATGGTAACCTCAAGCTTGTCTTTGAACCATTGATGGCACATGCTCGCATGGAGGCCATACAAGAAGCCGGGCTATAACCGTCTCATTTAGCTGCAAAAGGAAAATATACATATGTATTCATTCATCAGTAAGATTTTACTTTCACTCCTTCTGCTAGCCTCAAGCCTTGATGCGGTAGAACTTAACTGGGAACACAATTTCCAAAATGCTCTGACAACAGCCAAAAAAGAGCATAAGATGGTCTATCTTTTTATAGGGGCAGACAATTGCAGACATTGTGACCGCTTTAAAAAACAGACACTCTCCAACAAAGCACTCATAGAAAAAATGAAAAAAGAGTATGTATTGCTCTATATGTCGAGAGATCAACATAAGATTCCTGACAGATTTGAAAAATATGGTGTACCCATGCACTATTTTTTAACTGCCGAGGGTAAAATTGTTGCTGTCATACAAGGCAGCAGAGAACTTGCAGGCTGGTATGATGTACTGGACGAAGTAGATTTAGAAAAGGAGAAATAAATGATGACAACCTTTAAAAAGTTACAAGAAAACACTGATATCCATGAGCTCATAAAGTCAACCTTTGATGCAGACCTTGCACTATCTGGTGGCTGGGGATATACAAAAGAGACAGCAACTATTATTGAAGCCCTGCCCGAAGGGATGTCACTTCCCCAGCTTGAGCATATGGTCACGACGATACGTGCACACCTTGAAATGAATATCACACAAGAGAAAGAAAATAGATATGGTGCCATCAATGCAAATGAAAGAGAAAGAGAAGAAAGCAACAGCGAGGGAAGTATTTTCAATAAAATAACCTATGAGGTCACTGGTATAAAAGAAGCACTCTTTAATGCATTCGTCAAAGAATACAAAGAGGGTTATGGTAAAGAGGATTTTGATCTCAATACACATTTTAAGAGCAGACAAGAAGCAACACTTACCCGTGAAGTTGTACATTACTTTGAAGTGAGCACCCTCCAATAAGCTCCAAATAAGTACCAAAAAGATAATATATTTACATATATTATACAATAAGGCATACTCTATGGATTCTTCAAAAAGAAAATTTCTGGCTCTCTCCGGTATCACCATTGCATCTTCGCTCACAACTTCACTTTCTGCAAGTGAAAATACAAATACATCAAAAGCTGAAGTAAAAAATAATAAAGCTCCTATACCTGATACAACCAAACCTCGAGTCATTGTCTTAGGTGGAGGATGGTCCGGTCTTTCTATTGCCAAAACCATTAAAGAGTTTGCACCTCAGGCAGATGTTATTTTGGTTGAACAGCGTTATGAGTTTATCTCCTGTCCGGTAAGTAACCTATGGCTGGTAGACCAGGTTGACTTAGAGTACATCACACATGACTATCTTCAGGCTGCGAGAAACCACAACTACACCTTTTTTCATGCAACAGCCATAGGTATAGACAAAAAAAACCGTATCCTCAAGACATCTGAAGGGGACATTGCTTTTGACTATCTTGCCCTTTCTCCAGGTATTGACTATGACTATTCTAAATGGACAACAGATGTGGCACTGGTCACAAGATTGAAACAGGAATATCCTGCTGCGTTTATCCCCGGTTCTGAGCATATAACACTCAAAAACAAAATTCATGACTTTAAAGAGGGCAACTTTATTCTGACTGTTCCCGGAGGAAACTACAGATGTCTTCCTGCCCCTTATGAGAGAGCCTGTCTGATTGCCGATTATTTTAAACGAAAAAAACTCAAAGCTAAGGTCATCATTTTAGATGAGAATAATGCGATCACTATTAAAAAGAAAGGCTTTTCCTCTGCTTTTGAGAAACTCTATGCAGATTATATTGAGTACATCCCAAACTCTGCTATTCAGCATATCGATCTCGATAAAAAAATCGTAACCACAGAAATGGATGAATACACTTTTGCAGATGCAACATTTTATCCTCGTGTCAGAGGTGCAAAGATCTTGGAGACGATGGGCTTTGCCAAGAATGCCAAAGATATGATGGAGGGTCATATTAACGCCCTCACCTATGAAGTGATAGGAGAAAAAGATATATTCATTGCCGGTGATGCAAGACCTATGGGCTTCTCAAAATCGGGTAATACTTCCAATAGTGAAGGAAAATATGTCGGCAGAATGATTGCTCAACGTATCAACAAAGAGGAAGCTGTAAGTTGGGAACCACCTATCACTATGTGTTTTTCTGCCATCGCAACACACCCGATAAATGCGATCTATATCTATACCCGATACTCTTTTGACAAAAAAGACAAAGATCCAAAGCATGTCAAATTCGAAGATTGGAGAAAGTTCAGCTTTGCAGATACAATCAGCAGCGAAAACTGGAAAAAGGATGGTGCCACGGATGCTGATTCCATCATGTCCTGGTCCAGTGCACTCTACTTCGATATGTTTGGTCCAAAATAAAGTACCACTCCTTGGCTACTCCTATGGTTATGAACTGACTGTAGGCTGTATTTGCCAACACACCAGATAGCAGTATTCCCACAAAACAAAATATATTTTTTCATCATTACCTACAAATACTATGCTAGGCACCCAAAAGGTATTTCCTATGGACAAACGCATTCTGCGCTCTATAGAACTATAAATATGTATTGATGCTTATATTATGGATAAAAAAAAGGGAGGTGTTTTTGAGAGGTGTTTTTTAAGCCCCGTATCAATGGATACGGGGGAAGATGATAGCTAGGCTTTATACTTACTACTCTTCAGTTGCTTCATTCACAGCTGCATTCATAGCATCCTGCGCCTTAAGAAGGACATCTTTTGATGCTTTATCTGTGACATCAATAGAGCTGAACCAGTTATATACAGCCGGGTAAGCAAAGTGAACTTCTTTTTCATCTTTTTTCTTATACATATAGAATGTACATGGAGCAAACGCACCGGCTTCTGGATGTGTTTTAGATACTTCATAGATTACTGCTACTTTACAGATAGAGTATGCATCAAAGAAGTCATACGTATCTATACCAGCTTTTTTATAATCATCATTAAGTCTGTTGAATCCTGCCAATACAAAACCTGCTGTCTCCAGTCCTGCTTCAAGCTCTTCCTGTAGACCTTCAACTTCATCTTCTATTTCATCAGATTTTACATCCATTCCCATAGTAAATCTTTTTACAAGATCACCTTCAGGTTTTTCGATCTTATAATGAGTCTCTTCAAACTTACCGTTTGGCATTGCTTTTTTCAAAACAGCAGCCACTTCATCCATATAGGCTTTAAGATCAGCATTATCCGCAGGGATACCTGTAATTTTAGCAATACCTGCTGCTGCCATTGATGATACAGAAATCGTTTTATCACCTTTTCTTGTAAAGATTGACATACTCAGTGGTGTAAATAGTGCAATTTCAGGGTATTTCTTAGCGATCTTAGAGACTACATCTTTTTTATGAAGTGTCATAAGGTTATACGCATCATGTGCATGATCTTTAAACTTTGCTTCAAATGCTTTATTCATATCATTGTTACCGGTAATGTAAAAACCAGCATCTTTAAATGCCTGCTCAATCGTTTTTGCAGTAACTTTACCACCTTGATTATCTGCTGTATAAATGCGGATATCCTGTGCAGCGTTTGCTGCTACTCCAAATGTAAGCAATACTGCTACTGCCAAACTTTTCAAGTTCATTTTCATTTTCTTTCCTTAAGGTTGATTTTGAATGAATCATCATAACAAAAAAGCGTTTATAGTTCACTTTTTTTTCATTGATTATATGTCTTTACGAACTCTCTGTATCAAAACTGTCACATTAATTCTATTAGATTTATTTATAGGTATTAATCTAGAATATAAATATTATCACCTAAAGTTATACTCCCAGCTTCTATTACTTTTGTAAAGACACCTCTGTCATTTTTAAGTATTTTAGGCAATTTTGTATCTATATTTGTAAGACTTTTACAGAGTGTGCAGGGCTGACTGATCTCTAAGATGACATTTCCAATTTTGAGTCTTGATCCTGCAGGCAGATGGTATGGATTGTAGTCGATCAAAATATTTTCACCCAGCGCACCATAGTGAACATCAATGCCATGTTTTTTTGCAAGTTCATAACTCTCCAAAGAGGTAATAAGCACTGACCTGTTTAACTCTTTATCATAGTGTTTATCATTTACGATACCTTTGGTATCAAGAAGTAACTCTTTGGCTGTTATACGTCCGCTGAGAGGAGAATAAAATAGAGAGGAGATGTTACCGACTTTAGTCATTTTTCTTACTTTTAATCTATATCATTGTAGGCTTTGCTACTAACCAATTGCAGTGTCTTGAGGAATTTTTCTTCATCCCTGTAACCTACTTCATCATATACAAGTTCTCCATTTTTATCAAAAAACAGACAAGTTGGATATATGGGGTAACCAATTTCTTTTGCAAACTTAAGTTTGCTTATTTTCATATTCTCAAAAGAGACAAGTCCTTTATCTCTCACATTGATATCTACAAAAATAAAATCTTTTTTTATGGCTGCAATAACCTTGTCATCATCAAAAGTCCACTCTTGCATTTTGAGACAGTAATTACATCCTGTAATATGCAAAAAAACCAAAATGTGTTTATTGGTTTTTTTTGCTTCAATGACGAGTTTGTCAAGATTGACATCGTTAGCAAAAGTTATGCTAACGACAGTCAAAATCATAAGTATAAATCTTTTAATAGACACTTATTTACGATTCCTCTTGTTCTGTATCCGATTCTTTATCGCCAGCACTCTTTTCAGCACTGTAGTCGATCAAATCATCTTCATCATACATTTCCAACTCTTCATAAGATCTAAAGACGTTACCCGGGCTAAGTACATAGTACAGGTCTTTATCTCTAAATTCATCAAGCGTTACTTCTTTAGTAATGAAGTCTGCGACAACACCCTCTTCCATCTTTTCAAGCACTCTGTCTTTTAACAATGAAAAGTAGAGTACCGATTCGTCAGCAGCAGTTTTGTCTGTAATAAATCCGTGTCCTGGAACCAAATGATCCCACTCTCTGGATTTAATTGCATTTAATGCATTGATCTGGCCGATAACAATACCATCTCTATTTGATGTAACCCTGCCGTTCATTACAACGTCAGCGACCAACACAGTTTTATCATCTGGAAGGTACAAGAACCAGTCTTCTTCAGAGTGAGCATAACCAACTTTTACATATTCCATGTTTACGCCGGCAATATTAAGTTTTGTTGTCTCTTCAAACGACTTGTCTACTTTTGGAAGTACTGTTCCTCTGATAGCATTCTGATAAAGTGCTTTTATCATTCTTGTCTGCATACCAGGATAGTCTTTGCCATCTATATGTCTAGGACCATAATAGTTCTCATTAATAGATGCAGGTCCATAGATTGTCGCATGGTGTACATCTTTGTAGTAGTTATTACCTAACCAATGATCATCATGTTCATGACTTACGATTACAGCTTTTACAGGCATATCTGCAATTTTTTGCATTGCTTCATAGGCTTGCTTTGCAAAGATATATGAAGGACCTGAATCCCATGCTATCCATGCGTCATCACCTTTGATGTAACAAGAGTTTGACATGTCACCGGCATTGTCTTTGGTTGGCATTTCCATAGCACCAAAGAAACACCATACTCTTTCACTTACCTGCACTGGGTGCAAGTTATAATCCCAGTCCGGACCACCACCAGTACGAGAGGGAACCCACTCATGCTGAATGAAGTTTCCATCTGCATCAAGTTTAGAAGGTTTATCTACTTTAATTGATTTATTGCCGATAAAGGGCAATGCGAGAGCAAAGACCCCTAACAACAATATAATACTTAATATTTTTTTCATAAGTATCCTTATTTAATTTTTTTCTTACCTGTCTCTGTTTTACCATTATTGTCTGTAAGTGTAAATACCAATTCATCACCTTTTTTAGCTCCGGTAAATGAGAATTTGATCAGTGGATTTTCTGCCATGAAACCACTTGTAGTTGCATCAAATACAGTTTTACCGTTTACTGTTCCAAGTATATGTGTAAAGTATTCTGGCTTAATTTTCTTTTTTTCAGCTTCTTCTTTATCCGCCATAACACTAGTAAACATTGCTTTTACTTTTACAACACCATTTTTTTCTTTTGCTTTAATTTTCATCTTTTTACCCATAGTAAATCCTTTTCTAATTTTTAATTTTTATTTATCTATCTTTTCTTGAACCGGGAAGTGGGGTTAGATCAACCTCCACAACCACCGATAGATACATCGATCTCTTTACCTGTAGTAAGAAGCTTTCCGTCTTTTGTTTCCGCTACAATTGTTACCAATGCTGTTTGTCTCATTTTAATTCTAAATGAATAATCTACTTTCTGACCCTCTGGCACTGAAAATACTACTGTAGCAGATCTAGGGTTCGCATCTTGGAAAAGTGCAATTGTTTTAATGTCAAGATCTGACTTAAGCGTAATAGGGAT
>JAMONL010000197.1 GCA_027065815.1 Sulfurovum sp. | reverse complement strand
GTACTTTCTGAAAAAAGATTTTCTGAACTAGGTCGTCTTGTGATTACGCATGAAGCTGATGATATGGGTGCATTTAAAACGGTAACACTTAGGAATATCGCTAAAACGGGCCCGTATATGCATGATGGAAGTCTCTCATCCCTGGAAGAGGTTATTGCCTGGTATAACTTAGGAGGTAAATTGAATCCCAATGATCCCGATACGCCATTTTTGGATGGGGGTATCAGGCCGCTTAATTTGAGTGGCGAACAAATGATGGATCTAGTTGCTTTTATGAAAGCACTTACAAGTCCGGAATTTGAAAATGTAAAGGAAGCAAAATGAAAAGAAGAGAATTTTTAAAAAAAACGAGTATGCTCACAGCCGGTACCATTTTACCTATGAGTTTGATTGAAGTAGCTTTTGCTGATGAACCTGATGGAAGTAAATCAGGAGAGAATTTTACCTTTGCCGTTATCTCTGATGCACATTTACAGCAAATAAAAGGCACAAAATTTGTTAGAAACTGGGATATGGGTCTTAAAAAAGCGGTTGCTGAGTGTAACCTGATGGATCCCAAACCTGACTTTATACTCTTTGGCGGAGATCTGGGACAGCTTGGAAAGGCAGCGGAGATAGATCATGGAGCTGAAATACTTTCAGCCCTGAGATCACCTGTAAAGATGATGCTTGGTGAACATGACTATTATCTTGACTTAGGTGAGCACTGGATGAATCGTTTTGGTGATCCTTACTATAGTTTTGATCATAAAGGTGTGCATATTGTTGTACTTAATTCAATTCTTGTAGATGAGAAATGGACGAACAAATGGAAAGATCCTATGGAAAGAATGCAAACAATGGCAGGGCTGGACGATCCAAACGGTTCCCCTTTTATGGTAGGACTACAGCAAAGACAATGGCTGAAAAAAGATTTGGAAAATATTTCTAAAGACACACCGATCATTGTTTTTTCCCATTCTCCTTTACAAAAACTGTACAAGGGGTGGAACTTCTGGACAGATGATGCAGAACTAGTACAAGACATTTTAAAACCTTTTAAAAAGGTCAATGTCATTTATGCGCATGTACATCAAATTCAGTACAACAAAATAGGAAACATCGCTTTCAATTCTGTTATGTCAACAGCATGGCCTTGGCCATATCCTGAAACATACTCGCAGGAAACGCACTATATGCCTAAAATGACTATAGAAATGAATCGTGCTGATCCATTTTTTGAACGTGATGCAACAGGCTGGCAGATGATCGATGTGCATTCAGGAAGGGTTGATTTTAATTTTCAACTCCCTAACAATAAAAATAGAACAGTTGCCTATAATGAAAAAACCAAGCAACCGGAAGATATGGAGTTTCAAAAAGAGCAGATTCCACCTCAAACACACTATTAAGGAGATGATGATGAAAATATTAAAAATGATACTGCTTTCTACTCTTGGTCTATATATGACAAGTATGTTGCAAGCAGATGAGTTTACACAAAAAGATCTTGACCTTTGGATGGCAGAATACAAAATTGTTGTCAAAGAAGGACGAAAAGTATTTACTGATCCTAAACTGGGAACCAATACAGTTACTTGTAACGAGTGTCATCCAAATGCTACCAATACACACCCTGAAACGTATCCAAAGTTTCAAAAACAGTTGGGTAAAGTGGCTACAATGGCAGAAATGGTTAACTGGTGTATCGCTAATCCACTGGAAGGGAAAAAGATGGCTCTTGATGATCAAAGAATGACTGCATTGATAGCTTATATCACGTGGGAAAGAAGAGGAGTCAAACTGGAACCAGGCAAGCATTAAATATAAATAGCAGCTAAAGCTTTTAATATTTAGCTGCTAGTATGCCTCTTTCTTTCCGGATTTATCTACTTTAATCCCTTCACTTTTTTGAATACGGTTAAATCGGTATTTGACCTCTTCATCTAAAATTTCAATAATAGAGAAGAAATTTGAAGTTTCGATAAGGTAGATACCCTCATTTTTTTGCTCAAAATATTCAAGAGAGAGTTTTTTACCCAACTCCAGATACTCCTCTTCGCCGGTATAACTATTGCGGGGAATAGACAAATGGGTAAAGGGGTCAAGTGCTTTTTCATCGTCAAAATAGAATTGACCTTCGTGAATACGGTGCAGACTTGAAAGTGTACCGTCCACCTCAAGTTTGTCTGCAATGAGTGCACCTAAACTTCGGATATAAGTTCCTTCACTTACTTTGGCTTCAAAGTGTACAAAAGGATGGTTATAGTTGATGAGTTTGATATCATAAATTGTGGAGGTGATGGTTTTAAGATCAACTTCTTTCCCTTCTCTGGCCAGTGCATAGGCACGTTTACCGTTTATTTTTTTTGCACAGAATTTCGGTGGGTAATAGCTGAGTTCTCCTTGCAGGGAATGAAGTATTTCTGCTATCTGTTCAGAAGTGAAGGGTTTGACCTCTTTTAGACTGTCTATCTGCTCGATATCAAGTGATGGAGAGTTAGCACCTAGCCAGAGTGTGGCTTTGTATGATTTTGGGGTTTTGTTGAGGTATTGGAAGAGTTTGGTGTATTGCCCTGTTGCGACAATGAGACAACCGGTTGCAAAAGGATCCAAAGTACCGGAAAAGCCTACTTTTTTAGTACCATATTTACGTTTGACATACCCCATGTAACCATTGGAAGTACGGAAAATGGGTTTATTGACTACAAATAATCGGTTCAATGTTTTTCCTGTAGGGTGCGTTTGCCAACGCACCTTTGATTAGCCTTTACGGCGAAAGTTTTATTTTATATAAAATTTATTATGTGGTGCGTTGGCAAACGCACCCTACGGTTATATGGATTGTACAAAAGAAGAGAGTATCTCTTTCTTGTTTCCGCCAAAGTTGATGAGTAATTTATACTCTTTTCCGGATTTATTGGCGGCCTGTACCCGTCCTATACCAAATATCTTGTGTTTCACAAGGTCGCCTTTTTTAAAGGTGGATGCCTTGGTGATCTTCAGACTGGCATCCTGAATGAGCCCCGCTTCTCCCAGGAAACGGCTCTTGTCTATCATCTTACGGCGACCTTTGTAGAAACGGCTGTCCACATAACAGAGTGTCAGATCGGATTTGGCACGGGTAATGGCAACATAGCCAAGACGTCGCTCCTCTTCCATATTGCATCCTTCTCCAAGAAGAGGGAAGAACTCCTCTTCCAAACCAATGACATAGAGATGCTCGAATTCCAATCCTTTTGCGGCATGGATACTCATAATGGTGATGGCATCGTCTTCTATCTGATCCTGGTCACTCTGTAAAGAGATGTCATTAAGGAATTCATCAAGTGTTAGATCAGGATTTTTGATCACGGCATCTCTGAAGTATCCGTAGAATTCATCGATGTTCATAATACGGTCAAATCCGTCCATCATACCTGCGTAATGGTCTTTGAGTTTAATACGTTCGTCAAACAGAGTGATGAAATTCCCTAAAGTACTTTTGGCTTCTTCTTGCAGGACTGTAATGTCTTCAAGCAGTTTTGTTAAAGCAGTGGCTACCTTTTTGGAAATGACTATCTCCTGTCTGCCTGCCAGGCTCTCTTCAATATAAGAGAAAAGAGACATTTGTGTCTCAAAAGCAGCTTTTCGAAGTTTTTCAATAGAAGCTTTACCAATACCGCGTTTGGGTTTGTTGATGATACGCATGAGGGAGAAGTCATCATGTAGGTTGGCAAGCACTCTGAAGTAAGAGATGATGTCTTTGATCTCTGCACGTTCATAGAAGCGCATACCGCCAATGAGTTTAAAGCTGAGCCCCTCTTTGCTGAATCCTTCTTCCAAAGAACGGGAAAGTGCATTGATACGGTAGAGTACAGCGATCTCATCGGGGTCAACACCACTGTCAAGCAGTTCATGGATCTCGTGGGCAATGGCTTTGGCTTCCATGGATTCATCCAGAGAGTGAAGCAGTTTTACTTCCTGTCCTTTGCCTTTGTGAGAGGTCAGTTTTTTACCCAGGCGGGTCGAGTTGTGTTCAATGAGCGTATTGGCTGCTTTTAGAATGGGCTCGGTTGATCGGTAGTTTGTTTCAAGTTTTACCGTTTTCGTTTCTTTAAAATTATCTGCAAATTCAAGGATATTACGGATATTTGCCCCTCTCCATCCGTAGATACTCTGGTCATCATCTCCGACCACACAGATATTTTCATGTTCGGAACAGAGGTGCTCAAGAAGACGATATTGTAATTCATTGGTATCCTGATATTCATCGACCATAATGTATTTATATCGGTTGCTAGTTTCTTTCCTCAGTGCTTCATTCTCATCCAGGATTTTATAGGTAAGCATGAGTAGATCATCAAAATCAACAAGGTTGTTCTCTTCAATATTTGCCTGATACTGTTCATAGATCTTTGCGACCTGTTTATAGTCGGAGAGTTCAGCTTTCTGTATGACCACTTCCGGGGTCAACAGGGAGTTTTTATATTTGGATATTTCAGAAGCAATGAATGAAAGATTCAGATCGATCTTCAACTCTTTGGCTATAGAACGGAGAAGACGCTTTTTATCATCGCTGTCAATGATCACAAAAGTATTGCTTCTGCCTAATTTTTCAATATGAAATTTGAGGAATAATAATCCGAACTTATGAAAAGTACAGAGTAAAGGAGGGTAAGAGACTTTTGTAGGCATCAGTTTCAATGCTCTTTCCCGCATTTCTGCTGCAGCCTTATTGGTGAACGTCAGTGTGAGTGTATTGGCAGGATCAATGCCGACTTCACCTACCAGGTAAGCCAGTCTGGCGGTTAACGTTTTGGTCTTTCCGCTGCCGGCACCGGCAAGAATAAGCATGGCGCCGTCAATATGCTCTACTGCTTCACGTTGGGAAGGGTTAAGACTTTCAAATATTTGTTCCATATGTAAATTGTGCTCCTATAATATATATTATATCCTTAAAACCATTAAGATGAACAAAAGACATATATTATAACGAAATCAGAAGTATCTATAAGTATTTGAAATAGAATCTTTATAAAATGTATAGCCTATAAGAAAATAGAATTTATTTTTTAAAAGAATAAGGTGTTGTTATCACTCATTAATTATTTTTTGATATAATTCAGACATAATTTATGTATTAGTTAATGAATACTTATATAAACGAATTAATAAAGGAACTTAAATGTTAAAAGATTTTGTAAAACTGGAAACTTTTTTGACTGTTGCCAGAGAAAGAAGTTTTTCAAAAGCTTCGGCAAAACTTGGAATTTCACAGCCTGCTGTAACACAACAGATCAAATTTATAGAAAAATATCTTGCAGCGAAGATCATTGAACGTAAGAAAAACGGGATCAAACTGACTGCTGAAGGTGATGAACTTTATAAAATCGCAACACGATTGGAAAAAGAGATCAATTCTTCTGAAAAAGATATACTGAAGATCATCAATAAACAGATGACATTCAGACTTGGGGCTTCGTATACGATCGGAACCTATATTATTCCAGGTGAATGTCTCAATGCTATGTCTGAAACCATCAATAATGATGTCAATTTGAGTATCGATGTTTCTGACAATATTATTCAGAGACTCAAAGATAGAAAATTAGATGTCGGACTGATCGAATCTCCCGTGATGGATGGGGATCTTATGTACAGAGAATGGCTTGAAGATGAATTGGTCGTTGTTAGTAATGTACCTATTCCCAAAACATTAAAAACTGAAGAATTGTATGATTACAGATGGATCTGCCGTGAAGAATCATCACATACACGAAAGATCGTTTCAGAAGTATTTGAAGAGCTCGGTGTATCTTGTAAAAGTTTTGATGTCATTTCTGAAGTAAGTAATACAACGGCTGTACTGCAGGCGATCAAAAGATCTAAAAAAGATGTAGCCAAGCCAGCGGTTTCCATTATCTCCAAACATGCGATCGCAGAAGAGGTTGCCAAAGGTGAACTGTTTGAATCAAGGCTGAGAGGCTATACAATGAAACGTAAGTTCTATATTGTGTATACGAAAGAGAATAAACATAATGCTTACGTTGATAATGTTGTTGATTATATCCTGGCAGGTCAGTGTTAAGTTAAAAAATACTCCTGAAGATCAGAGCTTCTTTTTTTTGAGAAGCTTTTTATTTTCAGGGTTGTTAAGTAAGGCTTCCATCGAGTTTTTGGAGGAAGTTTCTTTCTTCTCCTCAGGTTGGGCAAGATTCAATACAATGGGATTGTCTCCGACAAATAACTGTTTGACAGCCAGTAGTGGTACGGCAACAGTCGATCCGAAATTATCCTCTCCAAATCCAGCTTCAAAATAAAAGACCCCTTCTTCAAGTTTTGCAGTTTCAAATGTATAACCGCTTAAAATGAACAAAACTGTATCATTAAACGTATTTTTAATGTCTGCGGGTAATTCCGGCTCGAATTTCACATATTTTATTTCACAGGCAATAGCAAATTCCTGATTTTTTTCAAACAGATAAGCAATGGTCTTTTCTATATGATCCTGCATTAAAGATCTGTATTCCTGGGTCTGAAAAAGGTTAATTGTCATAGCATCCCTTTAGTGTTATATAATATTCAGGTAATTATCGTCGGATTATTTAGTATGTTAAATCCTATCATAGCATTCATTAAAGCTACATGTGTATATTTTTTCAGATTCTTTTTTTGTATAGGAGCTTCAAATATGACTTTCTCGTCCAGAAGTTTGGCTCGCATGGTACCCCGGAGCAGAGGGTTTTCAGGGGTGAACCACTGAACACCGTCATAGAAAGCTAGATTTGCAATGGTGGTATCGGTGATCAATCCGTCTTTTTCTATAATGATCTCATCAAAATCGGGATGTGCTTGAAGCAGTGTATTGAAAGCATCCCTGTTTGCGTATTTGTAAGCGTATGAGATATCGACAGGTACAATTTTCAGTGACTGTATCGTTTTGACCTGGTAGGGGATATATTCTATAGAGTGTATTTGTGTATCATAAAGGATCCTGCATCTGTACAGCTCGTTTTCTGGTGCTTCTATGAGCGTGGAAAGATCGATCACTGTAGTATCTCCAAAAAGATCCAGTCTGCTTTTGTCAAAACGCTTTTGATGGTAGGGGAGATTGAACACTTCCCTGTTTTCTATTTTAATGGTTTCAAGAAGCAGCGGCAAGTCAAAAAACCTTTAAATGTCAAACAGTTCCGTTGAAAGGTAACGTTCTGCAGTATCACAAAGGATCGTGACGATCGTTTTTCCTTTATTCTCCGGTTTTTGTGCTGTTTGGTATGCGGCATAAAGGTTGGCACCGGCAGATATCCCAACCAGCAATCCTTCTTCCCTGGCTACTTTTTGTGCCATTTTGTAAGCATCTTCATTGCTGACCGTGATCACATCATCATAAATGGATGTATTTAAAATATCCGGTATAAATCCTGCACCGATTCCCTGGATCTTGTGCGGCCCGGCTGTACCCCCACTTAAAATGTTGGAATCTGCCGGTTCAACAGCAATGGCTTTTAGTGAAGGAATGTGCTCTTTCAAGACTTCCGAAGTACCGGTAAGCGTACCTCCCGTGCCAACAGCTGCAATAAAGATATCCACAGTACTGTCTGTATCTTTAAGGATCTCCATCGCAGTTGTTTTC
>JAMONL010000196.1 GCA_027065815.1 Sulfurovum sp. | reverse complement strand
TTCAGGAAGCCATTGAGCTCGGTCACATGCTTGAGTTCTCCAAATTCATCGTTGTGGGTGCATTGAACAGAGAAGAGAGCCGTGGTGGTCACTACAGAGAAGACTTCCCTACCAGAGATGATGAGAAGTTCTTGAAACATACTTACGCCTATATGGATAAAGAGTTTAACATTAGCCTTGACTGGGGAGATGTTGTACTTGGTAAGTTTGAGCCTAAAGAAAGAACATATTAAGGAGGTCATGATGAGTGATAATACTAGAAAAGTAACAATTAAAGCATTCAGATTCAACGCTGAAACCGACTATCTCCCCTACTATAAACAGTATGAGATGGAAGTGGGAAAAGATGAGTTGATCCTTGACCTTCTTAACAAGATCAAATGGGAACATGACGGTTCATTCTCTTACAGACGTTCCTGCAGACACGGTATCTGTGGTGCCTGTGCCATTAAAGTGAATGGTAAAGCAACACTTGCATGTAAGCAGAATGCCATGGAACTTCTTGACCTTTTTGACAATGAACTGGTCTTTGAGCCTTCAAGCAAAAAGCGTGTGATCAAAGATATGATCATCGATAAGAAAGATTTCTGGGACAAACATGCACAGGTACAGCCTTATGTCGTTGCAGATATCGACTCGCATCCGGAACATGAAAGCAAACAAAGCATCGCAGAGTTCGATAAATTCCTTGACTCTGATCTTTGCATCCAGTGTGGTGCCTGTCACTACTCCTGTCCTGCGCTTGAAGTCAACCCTGACTATCTCGGTCCGGCAGCACTCAATGCGGCCTACAGATTCACCGTAGACACAAGAGACAACGCCGGTATAGAGAGACTTGAACTGACTTCTCAGCCAGGTGTTGGTGTTTGGGACTGTGTAAAGTGTTTTGAATGTGCAGAAGCCTGTCCAAAAGAGATCAACCCAATTGAGAAGATCACCAAACTTCACAACATGCAGTTTGAGCAAGGTGTTGCCGTCTCCAATGTTGCGACACGTCACGCTGAAGGTTTCGTAAGAAGCATTAGAAAACACGGTTTCCTTGATGAAGCAGATATCGTAGTCTACTCAGAAGGCTACTTAGGTATGTACAAACACCTCAAGACAGCGGTGAAGATGATGAAAGCCGGTAAGATCCACTGGCAGGATGGCGTACCATTCATTGACAATATGCCAAAGATAAAAAATCTTGACGAAGTCCAGAAACTCATTGATATTTCAATGACCAATAAGCTGTAAGGAGAAAAGATGAGCCAATTACACTATGCACTGTTTACAGGTTGTACAGCAAAACAATCTACCCCGGAACTACTTTCATCTACACTTGCAGTAGCTGACAAACTCGGTATCAAGATCACTATTTTGGAAGAGGCTTCCTGTTGTGGTGCTTCACACCTTCAGGATTTTGATGAATTCCTTGCACACGTACTGAACGCAAGAAATATCTGTTACGCAGAAAAGCTTGGTCTTACTATGATCACTATCTGTAACACTTGTCAGTTAAACTCTGCCATGACCAAACACGCTTTGGACACAGACCCGGAGCTTAAAGCAAGAGTCAATGAAAAGCTTGCTGAAGTCGGGCTTGAGTACAAAGGTACCTCTGAGATCAAACATTTCCTCTATACACTCATAGACGAATATGGACTTGACAACATCAAGGACAAAGTGACCGTGCCACTTTCCCACTTAAATATTGCACCGTTCTATGGCTGTCATAACATCAGACCGTCAGAGTTGCATGGCGCATCAAATGGACATGAAAACCCATATAACCCTACTTCACTGGATGAACTTATCGCTGCACTTGAAGGTCATCCGGTAGACTATGACCACAAGAACAAATGTTGTGGTTTCCACGTAGAGCTTCAGGCGAACCATACGTCAGAACTTCTTACAGGAAATGCCCTCCTCGATGCCATTGACAACAATGCAGACATGATGGTCACACCTTGTCCACTCTGTCACCTTAAAATGGATACGTATCAGGATGATGTAGCCAAAGTGATGAACCGTGATGTAGAGCTTCCAGTCCTACACATGCCTCAAATGGTTGCATTGGCACTTGGATGTACGGAAAAAGAGATCGGTCTTAATTTCCACGTTCAAAAAGCTACACATTTACAGGTAGAAGCAACAGCGTAAAATATTTGGGGCGTATTCCCGCACCATTCTATTATTCTATATATTTACGCCTTTCGGCAGATATTTTATTGTATGCGAATTTTGTTATGTGGTGCGTTTGCAAACGCACCCTTCAGTATTATTTTGTAACATAAAATACAAATAAGACTAAATTTATCCTATTTAACCAAAATCCTATCTTTTTATTAACTAACTTGTGTTACAATCGACCTACAAAACAAATACAAAAGGATTAAATATGCCAAAAATTAACAAATACGTAGATATCTCAGAAGTAGACAGAGAAGCAAAAAAAGACCTTATCGATAGACACTCACCTTTCATTACATGTGCTGACACTGCGACTGCAGGAGAGCCGTTTGAAGTAACAGTTAAAATGGGTAACGAGTATACTCACCCCGATGATTTCGATCACTATATTGAGTCAGTAACACTTTTTAACGGTGACACTAAACTTGCGCAGGCAACGTATATTCCAGGAACTCTTGGAAATGTAAAAGCACACAACACAACAACATTCACAATTATCCCAACTGGGAAAAAATTGAAGCTTGTTGCACATGGTTACTGTACTAAACATGGTATCTGGGAAGGTACTGAAGTTGAAGTAGCAGTTAACTAACTTTTTCTCTATAATGCCCTCTTCTTGGGGCATTACATCATTTTAAACGCTTCCTCTAAAATTACAAAAGTTTTATTTCTTTCCTATTGCCTCATGCAATGATATCTTGATCTTCTTTTTATTGAAAGGTTTTGCAACGAAGGTATCAAACATAGCATTTTCCTGATTATTCTCAATAGTATCACCAGAGGTATAAACTGCAAAAATAGGATCTATATCCACTTTTTTCTCAAATGCACGAAATTGAGTAATTACTTCTATCCCTGAGAGTTTTGGCATATGATTATCAAGATACACCAGCGAATACGGTTCTCCCTCTTTTACTCCATTTTCCAACATTGACAATGCTGCTTCTCCATCAATCGCCGTATCAATATGACAAAACTCTTCTTCTAAAATAGCAGAGATCAATTGAATATTAATTCTGTCATCATCTACAATAAGTACTTTCATCTGTGATTTATTTGAGATGAATGCATGTAATGTATTGGCATAATAGCCATATTGTGAAATAATAGTGAGTTTGTCCTCTTTTTCTTTTTCAACAAGAGACAAGAATGACTCTTCAACAATGAGAAGTTCTATCTTTTTATTTTGTGTTAATGTAAGTATGTCATCATTATATTGATTTTGGAAGCAAATAAGATGTGTTGTATTTTTCGACAATTTAGAGATGTTTTTAGTCGCTCTTATATGTTCTTTATCAATACCCATTTTTACAAGATACTTCATGAGATTTTTACCCGTGAAAACATTTTTATTATCCAGTAAAATTCCAAGCTCTATATTTTTACTTTTGACAGGTTTGAATGTGACTGTTTTGTTTGTTACCTCTATAGGGATGTCAAAGTAAAAAGTACTGCCAACATCAAGTTCACTCTCAAGTTTCAATTCACCACCAAGATCTTTAACATACTGTGAACTTATCGAAAGACCCAGGCCTGTCCCCCCATAATGAAGACCGGTATCTTCCTCTGCCTGTTCAAATGCCTTGAATATCTCATTTTGTTTCTCTTTGGCAATTCCGATACCCGTATCTTTAACAGAGATACGCAGATGCTGAGTAGTTGGTTTATATTGGACAGAGAAATCTATGGTCTTTTTTCTAGGTGTGAACTTATGGGCATTACTGATAAGATTCATAATAATTCGTTTAAGTACAATATCTTCAACCATGATCTCTTTAGCTATTAACGGATCAATATAGATATTGAAAGCGATCTTTTTATTAAACATGTTTGCAGAGAATATTTCTGCGATATCTGCAAAAAACTTTGCCGGACTTATAGGTACTGGTTTAGACTTTGTACGTTCTCTCTGACTGGAAACTCTGTCTAAAATAGAAGTGGTCAGGTCATTAATGAATTGAGCACTTTCTTTGGCATTGTGAATATATTGAAGCAAGCGTGGATTGTCTAATTGATCTTCAAGTAGTTCAAGAAATCCGTAGAGTGTATTGGCCGGTGTCCGGATATCATGCACAGTATTTGACAGAAAATTAATAATAACATCTGATGTTTCAGTCTCTTTTTGTGTTTGCTGGATTTTCTCAACTTTCTTTACTGCATTGCGGGAGTCAGCAAGAAGACGCTCAGAGATATAAATTTTCTCCGAATTATTTTCTTTCATCTGTGGATGCATACGATAGATCACATTGATAAGATACGGTACTATCGCTTTAAAAAGATCCATATCATCTTCATCAAAATTCTTGATCTTTTGAACTGAAGAATAAGCAGTCGCTATTCCTATAAGTCGCTCACCGTCAAGCATAGGAACAATGATCTTTGATTTCATTCTGATCTCATCTGGATTATCAATTTTAGGACGGTACTCTTTTTCACTTGCGAGATAATTATAAATACCTCCATTCAAGGTAAAAAAACATTTTGCCAGAACACCTCTTTGATCCAGCATAGAGAGTTCTCGTACATTCTCACTGCTTCGTTCACGCAAGAGAAGAGCTTTCCCTTCATCAAAAATCCACAGCGAAGCAAACTCTGAATCCATCACTGAAACAATGAGCTTTTCAATGATAGTATTTAATTCAATATTATCATTGGCAGATTTCATTTTACGTGTTGTGTCATTGAGCAGATCTTTTAATTCAGCAGCGTCTATTTTTCCCATGATATTCTTTTCCCGTCTATTAGTATAATTTAAACTGTACGAATTATAATCAAAAAAGCATCTTTAAGCTGTAAGAGAAATCCTACATACTTTAAGACAATTTTTCTGTTATTATGTTCAGAATCAAAAACTAAAGGAAGACAAAATGGATAAACCGACACCAACAGATGTTGAACATGAAGTAACGAGTGTAGACATGATCGTATCCAAATCTGATGCAGAAGGCAATATTACCTATACAAACCCTATCTTCATGAAGATCTCGGGATACACTGCAGGAGAATTACTTGATAAGCCGCATTCAATCCTCCGTCACCCTGATATGCCAAAAGTTATTTTTAAATATCTATGGGACAATCTTAAAGCAGGTAAAGACGTTACTGCTTATGTAAAAAATCTTTGTAAAGACGGAGGATACTATTGGGTATTGGCAACTGTTAAAGTTTCAACAAATCCTGATGGTTCATTTAGAAACTACATGTCAACACGAAAATGTATTACTGAAGGTGCAAAAGAGGCTATTAGTGCTCTATATGCTAAATTGTTGGACATCGAGAAGAGTGATGGTGTTGAGGCATCAGAAAAAGCTTTGATGGATTTCTTGGCCGAAAATGGACAAAGTACTGAAACATTCAATGATTTCATGCTTCAACTCAATAAATAATTATATAAATAAAAGGATAATAATATGATCGATTTTGACAAATCAATGAAAAGACTTCGCGCAGTGAACGGCTATCTTGGTTCTGCTGTACTAAACTACTCTGGTGAAACATTATATGTTGACAATGATAATACAGGTACTGACATCCCCTTCTCGGCAAGTATCTTCAATGATGCTTATCGTATGGTTTCAGAGTCTTCTCTGGATGTTGGTTTCAGTGAAGCATCTTCAATTGAAGCAAAAACACATGATGGACATGTATTTCTTATTAACAGTGCAGGAAACTTTTCTCAGGACAACTTCTCGAAAATAAATGTTTTCGCTATCTTCCGTGATGACGGAAATGTTGCCTTGGCAAAAATGATCATGGATAAAGCATCAAAATCTATGTCTGAAGAACTAGGACGAATTTAGTTCCTTTAAGGTTCTAATATAATAAACCTGAACTATTTACAGTTCAGGATAAAGGTATTCTCATCAAAACTATCTACTTTATTAGGCACGCAAAATCAGATTGGCAAACTCCTGGAGCAAGTGACTTTGAACGGGAGCTTACCGGTAAAGGTCGCAAAGATATTAACACAATAGGCTCTTATCTGAAGTTACGAAAGATTTTACCAGATCTGGTTATTTCAAGCTGTTCACTTAGAACACAGGAAACAGCAGATCAACTTGCAGACAAACTTAAATTCGAAGGACCCAGATATTATCTTCGAGAGCTTTATCTAACATCACCGGAAACACTTAAAGAGATGTTAATGATGCAAGAAAAATATTTTGAGCGTATTTTAGTTGTTGGACATAATCCTCAGCTAACCGAAGTTGTCAATATGCTTACCGACGAACATATTTCAAAAATCCCGACAGTAGGTGTTGTGGCGATCAATTTTAATATTGAAGAGTGGAGTGAACTTGAAGAAGCCTGTGGCGAAATTGATTTTTTCATCTATCCCAAACAATTTAAATATTATATGCCAAAACAGATCCGAGCTACATTAGACTTGAATTGATCTTCCTATACACATAATAATCATTTAAAACAAAATTCTGGAGTATCATTTTAGATGCTTTAGTATTTTAGGCTACTTAATTTACTGAATAAATTTAATCTGGTTTCGTCCATTATTTTTAGCTTCATACATTGCTCTATCCACCCTGTTGATCAGTTGACTGAGTGTGTCACCATTTTGGTATAGACTTACTCCAAAACTGCATGTCAACTCTCCAACTTTCTCAAATATACTTTGCGCGATAGTCTGACACAAATGTTCTGCGACTTTTATGACTTCCTCTGCTGTGACCTCTTCAATGACAAGTATAAATTCATCACCACCCCACCTGATAAAAATATCACTTCCTCTGATATTTTTTTTAATGGTGGAAGTAAGTTGTTTAAGTACATTATCACCTGTTAAATGTCCGTATATATCATTGATCTTTTTAAAGTGATCAATGTCAAACAGTATAAATGCAAAATTTTCTACTTCAGTATTGATCATTGGTGAAAAATGACTCTGCAAGAGATCATTTAGCTTATATCGATTATAAATTCCGGTTAAATTGTCATGGGTTGCGTTATACTGATCTATTTTATTTCTCAATGCTATTTGAGTAATATTTGAAAAAGTGGCAATATATCTTTTTTTACTATGAAAATAATTCACAGTGACTTTAAATGATTCTGTTTTCTGTGTTTTCTCATTTTTCATCATCACCGTAAGATCCTGGTCTTGCCGGTTTAATATATATTCGATCCAAAGCTCATCCTCTGTCAAAAGCCCTAAATGAAAATACCCTGCAGCGTTCATAAAGGTGAAGCAGATACACTCATATACTTTTTTAAAATCTTCCAATGTTTTAAAATTAAAAAAATCCAGCAGTGCCTGATTGGCAGATTCAATATGATCACCATCCGTAACTACAATAATATTGTCCTGAAGATCCATCACCCCTAGAAGAAATTTTCTTTCTGCTTTTTCATATTTTTGGCGTTCAAGTTCTGCTTTACGCGTTGAAATGATTTTAGATACCCGGTAAAGAACCTTGTTGAGCTGTTTTATTTTTATGGGTTTAGATAAAAAACTTGAAATACCAAGACTCATTAACTCAAACAGATACATCGGCTCAC
>JAMONL010000195.1 GCA_027065815.1 Sulfurovum sp. | reverse complement strand
TGATCCTGCCGCTTTCGGAAATGATCCGATGGTCTTTGTCTATGCCATGTCGGCAGCATTGCTTGCGGCAGCACTCTGGCTTAACCTTGCTACCTGGCTTAAGGCACCGGTTTCTACGACACACTCCATTGTTGGTGGTGTGCTTGGTGGTGGTGTGGCTGCAGGTGGTTTTGCCATTGTTTCCTGGGGAACCATGGGCAAGATCGCTGCATCCTGGATCATCTCTCCTGTACTTGGCGGTGTGATCGCTGCCATATTCCTTTATGTGATCAAATCTCAGATCCTTTATAAAGAAGATAAATTGGCAGCAGCCAAAAAAGTGGTACCCGTGCTGGTTGCGCTGATGGCTGCAGCCTTCATCACGTACTTGACAGTCAAAGGACTTAAAAAAGTATGGCCTGTGATCGTGGATACTTTGTCTTTCCTTCCACAAACGAAAAAACCGAGTATATGGATCGCCCTGATATTGGGTCTCATCGGTGCAGGGGTGACCTTCACCGTTGTCAAGCCCAAAATTGCAAAAAAAGTGACCAAGATGGAGAACACAAGAGAAGCGTTGAATATCCTTTTTACCATTCCGCTTATTTTTGCTGCGGCACTGCTCAGTTTTGCACACGGCGCAAACGATGTTGCCAATGCAGTCGGCCCTTTGGCCGCAGTGTATGATGCATTGAGCAACACAGCAGTTTCCAGCAAAGTTGCTATTCCATTATGGGTAATGGTCGTCGGGGGTGTAGGTATCTCTGTCGGTCTTGCATTATTTGGTCCCAGACTCATCAAAACAGTCGGGTCTGAAATTACAGAACTTGACCAGATGAGGGCTTTCTCTATTATGATGGCAGCAGCGATCACTGTGGTCATTGCTTCCCAGCTTGGATTGCCGGTATCTTCTACACATATTGCGGTAGGTGCTATTTTCGGTGTCGGATTCTTAAGAGAATGGCTTGACAGCAAAAATATGAGTGAAAAACAGATAAAGCTCAAGGAAGCTGTTGAGAAACAAAATGCACTCAAAAAGAAGCTCGATGAATTAAAAACAGAAGAAGACTATAAGCAGCAGGTTGAGTTAATGGCACAACTTAAATATAAGAAGAAAAAAGTAAAAAGTCTTAAAAAATCACTGCGTGAAAATTATGTTAAACGCGGTATGGTAAAAAAGATCATTGCGGCATGGGTGATCACCGTACCAGCGGCAGCAATGCTCTCTGCGATCATCTTCTTTGTTCTCAAAGGACTGAGTGCCTAATTCCCGTTTTTACATACGTCAAAGGCATTTCTTGCCTTTGAATCCTCTCTTTAAAAACCTCCCGAAAAATGTTTGATCTTTAGTACGATCCGGGCACTTGAATATACCATGGAAATGGTCAATGAGACAAAAGATATGGACAAACTCAAAGAGTTGAATGCCAAAATAGATGTCGAATACAGTAAAACGGATGATATTTATGCCATGATAGAAAAAGATGTGTTGCAAGTCATGCACAATACTTACTCAATGAATGATGAAAATGTCAAGATACTGAAATATATCAGAAAAAATCTCAAGATCGT
>JAMONL010000194.1 GCA_027065815.1 Sulfurovum sp. | reverse complement strand
AGGTATCGGCGTAAAAGGAGCGGCAAAGCTTATTAACCAATACCACACGCTGGAAGCTATTTATGATGATATTGAGAATTGCGGTACTCCCCGTATTCAAAAACTGCTGCTCGAGAGTAAAGAGCTTGCATTCCTCTCAAGAGAACTGGTGACCATGAGAAGCGATGTGTATGAAACGCTGGATCTGGAGAGTTTTGTCTTTGAAAACAAAAATTATCTCTCTTGTCTGGTTGATGAATTTGAAAAGTATGAGATGAAACGTGCTATAGCCAAAGCAAAAGTGGGACTAGATGAAGCAGGATGTCATGATATTGCCAAACCTGAACCCAAAAAACCTGCACTTGAATTCGAAGCCATTACTCTGGATACAAAAGAGAAACTTGAAGCGGTCATTTCCAGTATCGGGAGTGATACCCTGGTGGCTTTTGATACAGAGACAACCGGCTTAGACACAAAAACAGACAGGATGGTAGGGTTTTCTTTCTGTACAGCTGTTGATAAAGCCTATTATGTCCCTGTCTCACACAACTATCTTGGCGTAGAAGATCAGGTAAGTGTGGAAGATGCGGTCGATGCATTGAAAAAACTTCTTGCGCATCAGATCATAGGGCAGAATCTGAAATTTGATCTTTCCTTACTCTATCATCAATATGCCTTTAAAGAAGTGGAACCTTTTGCCGATACTATGATCATGGCATGGCTTTCTGATCCGGGATCAAAAGTAGGTTTGGATGCCTTGGCAAAGAAATTCTTCAAATATGAGATGAAACCTTTTAAAGAGATGGTGAAAAAAGGGGAAGATTTTTCCCATGTTGCCATTTCGGATGCGACTTTTTATGCGGCAGAAGATGCCTGGATGACCTTTATGCTTTACGGAGCGATCAAAAAGAAGATGGAGCTTTCTTCTTTGACACATCTCTTAAAAGAGGCAAAGAATGTAGAATATCCTTTTATCAATGTTTTGATCCGTATGGAACGTCTGGGTATCAAAGTCAATCAGGATAAACTTCATGTACTTCAAAAAACACTCAGTGCAGATCTGTCAACGCTTACAGAAGAGATCTATACCTTGAGCGGTTCGGAATTCAATATTAGATCCACACAGCAATTGGGGGTGGTTTTATTTCAGCAGATCGGACTTAAAGGCGGGAAGAAGACCAAAACAGGTTACAGTACCAATGAAGCAGTGCTTCAGTCACTGAAAGGGGAACATCCTGTCATTGAAAAGATCCTGGAGTACCGTGAGTATCAGAAAATACTCTCTACCTATGTGGATCCGTTATTGAAACTTGCCAAGAAAGATGAGAACAGCCGTATCTATACCTCTTTTGTACAGACAGGAACAGCAACTGGACGTCTGTCTTCGAGAGATCCGAATCTGCAGAATATCCCGGTACGTTCTGAACTGGGACGTTCTGTCAGAGAGGCCTTTGTGGCAAAAGAGGGATATAAGCTTGTCAGTATAGATTATTCGCAGATAGAACTGCGTCTGCTGGCGCACTTCTCGAAAGATGCTGCATTGCTTGAAGCCTTTAACAAGGGTGTCGATATACAC
>JAMONL010000193.1 GCA_027065815.1 Sulfurovum sp. | reverse complement strand
GGTCAATGACCTTGAGGACAGAGCCTTTCTCCTTGCCGCACTGGAGAGCGTTGATTATGTTATACCGTTTACAGAAGACACTCCCTATGCACTGATAAAACATGTCATACCGGATATCCTTGTCAAAGGTGCAGATTATGAAGGAAAAGAGGTTGTCGGATCTGACATTGCCTTAGAAGTCAAACTGATAGATTTTGTGGACGGGAAAAGTACCTCTGCCATGATAGAGAAAATTAAAAATTAGAAATACTGGATAAGATGATGATCAAAACAATGATAGAAAATGAATTTGAATCCCATAAACAGACCATAGATACTGTCATATCACAACTGATCCCCAAGGTTGAAGCAGCATCGAAAATGATGGTAGAAACACTTCAAAGTGGGAATAAGATCTTGCTCTGCGGTAATGGAGGTTCTGCCTCTGATGCACAGCACATCGCTGCGGAACTCACAGGAAGATATAAGAGTGAACGGAAGGGTCTGCCGGGTATTGCTCTTACCACAGACACGTCAGCACTGACTGCTATCAGCAACGATTATGGATATGATAAGGTCTTTTCACGGCAGACAGAAGCTTTAGCAGATCCGGGTGATCTGTTGATCGGTATCTCTACAAGCGGGAACAGCCAAAATGTCATTGAAGCATTGAAGGTGGCCAGAGAAACGGGCTGTAAAACATTAGGCCTAAGCGGAAAAGACGGAGGGAAGATGAATGAAGTATGTGATCTTAATATTGTCATCCCTTCCGACAATACACCGAGGATCCAGGAGATGCATATTCTCATCGGGCATACGCTGTGCCAGGCAGTGGATGACAGTTTAAGCTGAATCTTTCAAGTGCCCGAGGATCTCCCGGGCGATCTCTTCAATACTTTTTTCTTTCATTACAATGGAAAGATCTTTCTCTCCCAAGGTACCGTACAGTGTCGGTGAAGTTGTCTTGAACAGAGCGATCGTTGCTGTACCTGAAGCTGAAGCCAAATGCATCGGTCCGGTATCTCCACAGATAAAGGCATCCAAGTTAGCGATCTTTGCAGCAAGCAGTCTCAGATCTTTTTCTGATAAAGTTTGTATATCTTTATTTAAGGGAACAGTATTGTTCGGGTCCAGAATATCAATAAATGTCAAAGAACTGTCCTTTTTCTGCAAAGTATCCAAAAGTTCCCGCCACCATTGATCATCTATCTTTTTTTCATTACGTGCATCCCTAAATATACCAATAGCATGGGGAGGAATATCTGTTCCGGCACTTTTCTTCTCAGCCTCGTGAAGTCGAATATCCAAAAAAGGAAGCATATCGGCTTGTTTTGTCTCACCGAAGAGAGACATCAGTGCCAAAGGTTTCAGTGCCTCATGTGCAATATCTTCAGGAAAAGGCACGGTATGGGTCAGAGGAGAAAATACATCAGGTGCATAAAAGCCAACCTTGTATGTGGCAGGGACAGACAAAGCTATGAGAGAATCACTTGTAGACATTAGGCTGGGTGTAACAAGAAGATCATAATGGTTCTCTTGCAACTCTTTCTTTAAAGCCAATACTTTTAACGGCTGTTTTAACAACTTTCTTGGAAAACTGTATACGTGATGTACCTGTGGCATACCTTCCAGCAATGATGAGATGAACGGTGCGCCTATGATCACATCGATCTTTGCATTGGGGAATTTTTTTTCAAGGGCATTCAATAAAGGTGTAGTAAACAGGATGTTGCCAATACGGTAGTTGATACGCACGACAAGTATTCGTTTTACGACAGTCGTTTCGATGGGTTCTGGATTTGGATCCTTTGGAAAAAGTTTCACAAGCGTATTGTTGACAAGATTACTCAGCTTTTTCCGTAGTGTTACATGCAGTGCTTCAGCCATTACTTCTCTTTTGTTTTATTTGCCAGGGCTTGGAAAGAAGCAGAGTTTTCATAAAGATATTTATAGCTGCCTCTGTCAATGATCTCACCATTTTCCATAAGCAGTATGGTGTCTGCATGTTCTATGGTACTGAGTCTGTGGGCTACTACAAAAGTGATCATTTTATCTTTTACATTATCCAGTGCGATCTGTATCGCTTTTTCACTTCTATTGTCCAACGCCGATGTTGCTTCATCCAAAATCAAGATCTCCGGTTCTTTATAAAGTGCTCTTGCAAGCGCAATACGCTGTCTCTGACCGCCACTGAGATTGGTCCCAAACTCATCGAGTACCGTATCGATACAGTTATCCAGTTTTTCAACGAACTCCCAGGCATGTGCCTGCTTTAATGCGTTAATGACTTTATTTTTATCGATCGGCTTTCCGTAAGCAACATTTGCCGATACGGTATCCTGAAAAATAAAGATACGCTGTGTCACAAAGGCTATCTTATGATGCAGTGATTTCAAGGTATACGATTTCATATCTTTGCCATTGATCTCTATAACCCCGCTGCTGGGGTCATAAAAACGTACAAGCAGATGGATAAAACTGCTCTTCCCTGCTCCGCTGTCTCCGACAAGTGCATATACTTTCCCTTTTTCTGCCGTTAGCTCAAGGTGTTTAAGTGCTGTTTCATCGTCATACATAAGTCCTACATCTTTAAAACTGATATTCTTTACATGCGTCAATATCTCCGGACCGGACACGATCTTCGGCGTGGCATCAAAAAGTTCCTGCAGACGTTCGGTCGCGGCTAAAGCATCCTGCATTTTATTGTGGATGCTTGCAAGCACTTTGATAGGATCATAAAGCATAAAAAGTGCTGTAATGAAAGCGAAGAATGTTCCGACTGTGATATGATCATCTATGACTTCCAGCGCACCTATGTAAATGGCAAGTGCCATTGCTATAGAACCAAAGATCTCCAATGTCGGTCCGGTAAGCGCGTTGATCATGATCTGTTTGATACTCAGTTTGAAAAAAGTGTAATTCTCTTTGGAAAAACGTTCATACTCAAATTCCTGGGAAGAGTTTGATTTGATCACTTCAATATTGTTAAAGATTTCTGTCAGTCTTGAAGTCAGAGTAGAGGTACTCTCCTGAGATCGCTTTGAGTAACGTTTCATCTTTTTGGCCAGTATCTGCAGGGGGAAAAGTGCCAACGGCATGATCACCAAAAAGTAAAAAGCCAATTTTGGACTTTGATAAATGACATATCCTGTCAATGTAAAGATAAGCATGATCTTGATCATGATCGCCGGAATAAGCGTCGAAACAACATTCTGTACACGGTTCAGGTCATTGGTGATACGGCTGAGCAGTTCACCACTTCGCATTTTGTTAAGATAGGCAATATCCTGATGCATCAGATGCAGTGCCAGTTTATCCCGCAGTTTTCTGACAATATCATCCCCGATATACGCTGTAAAATAGGTCTGAACGAATTTCCCTATCGATTTCAAAGCAAAGATACCTATGATCATTACCGGGATATAGTTCAGCATCCCTTTGTCTTTGGAAATGAACAGGTCATCCAGAATAGGTTTCAGCATATGTGCCGTACCTGCTGTTCCTACGGCAACAGCAATCATCCCCAGAATGGCAAAAAGAAACTCTTTTTTGTATCCGACCATATAGGGTAAAAAATAATGAAACAGTTTTTTCAATGATGCCCTTTAATTGCTCTTGTAGTAGAATATATCATATCATTTTAACGCTTTTACAGCAGTTAAAACATCTTCTGCTTCTATCAGCTTCATACACTCATGATGGCCTAATGGACAGGTACGTTTCATACAAGGGGCACAGTCCATCTCTTTTTTTACGATGCGTGAATTCGGATTGTACCATTGTGATGTTTCAGTATCTTTGGTAGGTCCGAAGATCGCAATGGTCGGCACCTGATAGGCTGCAGCAACATGCATAGGCCCACTGTCCCCTGTAATGAACAGATCCAAGCCGCCTATCTTTTGACATAATGTCCGAATATCAGTTTTTCCTGCCAAATTGGTATAGTTTGAAATATGCTGCTGCTTCAATCTGTTTTCAATATCTTCAGCCATATCGACTTCTCCCGGACCGCCAAAAAGTATAATATCATATTGGGTACTTAATACTGCAGCGACTTCGGCAAACTTTTCAGGATACCATCGTTTGGCAGATCCGTAAGAAGCCCCGGGATTGATGCCGAGTGTTGGTCTTTTATAGCTCTGGGATCCAATATATATTTGCAGATCACCTGCAGGTTCTCTAAGCTCGAATACTTTACAGATAAAATCGTTATAACGTATTACCTGATGCTTTACCGCTTTGGTATAGCGTCTATAATATCCTTTGGTCTTCGCTTGAATAAAAAATATAAAAAGTTTGGAAAATAGTGTCCGTCTAAAGGTCAGACTTGCATCAAAAGTACCCAGTTGTTTTGCTGTCTTGTAGAGCCACAGCATACGGAAAGAAGCTTTTCTGCTTTCATCAATGATGATCTTCTCTACATTCGGATGTTCTTCAAAGACCGCTGTAGCAACAGAAGCACCAAAGATAGTGATCTTGACATCAGGGTAAGTTTTGACGATATTTTCAATGGAGGCAGTTGCCATTACGCAGTCCCCCAGCCAGGTAGGTACTTCTATGAGTAGTTTATTCATCACTTCCCTTTTCGATCATCCTTTTAAATGCATAAAATGCATCTCGCTTTTGCATTTTTCCCTCCCGATCATCGATCAGTCCATAACCCGCTGCGATCAACTGATGCCAAAATACCTTTTCCACTTTGCCTGTTTTCTTTGCAATTTCAAAATAATCCAACATATATTTTTCATAAAGAGATTCACTGACACACTCTTTTTCTGAGGTAGGCGCATAAGGTGACGTACCGCTAATAGGCCAGTTCACCTCTGTCAGATAGATAAGATCTTCCGCTTTAGCACTGCTTTTCACGATCGTATCTAAAAATTCTATCTTGTTCTGCAAGTCAAAAAGTACCATTTGGCTGTTGGTCGGGCTGCCTCTTCTGTCAACATACAGGAGAGAACTTACTTTGTCATAATGTACGTTAAAACTGTTAAAAAGGGTTCGAATGGTATAGTGGTATTCAAAATCTATCACGGCAGGACCGATCAGTTTCAATTTCGGAAAATTCTCATCACGCACTCTTTGCACGGTTTCATAAAATGACACATACTCTTCCATGGAAATAAATGACCATTTGATACGATTCACAGCATTGCCGATCTGGAATTCATGACTGATATCCTGAAATTTTTCAAATATTGTTGTCATATCTTTTTTTAGAAGGTCATGGTCTTCTATATGTGCTCGATCCTGAATCACAGTGATTAGTATCTCTTTATCAGAACCAAATTTTCGGGCAAAATCTACATAATCATCAATGTGTTGCATATCTTTTAAAAATACACGGATCTGCAGTGATCTTACACCCAACTCTTCTACCAGATCATGTTGACTATCCCCTTTGTCAAGGTTGACACAGAGACCATAAAAGCTCTTTGCATCTGCTACACTTGTCACACTCTTTTTTTTCATTAAAAATTTTAAAAACAAATAAGGGTACAAGATCAAATTTGTTCCCAGTAATTTTAAAAGATCCAACGTATAACCTTTTCGTAAAAACTTTTTATCTTCCTTTTTAAGAATATACGGCTGATCTGAACAGCTGTCCCATTGAAAAATATTATGCATCAATAAGCTCTAACAATCTGGTTTCGATCTCTAAATACAGGTTATGGCTATAATCAGAGGGTACAGAAAAGTTATTTTGACAGATCGTATCACTGACCGTTCCCCACCTCTTAGCACTTGCAAACAAAGTGTCTCCAAAAAATGAAAGTGTTTTTGTATTTGTCAAACCTGCCAGATGCATCGGACCCGTTGATGTACTGACAAACAGTTTTGAAGCCGCAATGAATTTCGTAAATTCCACCAGTGTTTTAAAATCATCCCTGATAGAGATATTGTATTTGGCATCTTCTGTTTTATCTACAAAATATGTTTTTGTTTCCTGGTCATCCGGACCGAAAGTAAAGACAACAGCACATCTTTCAGCAGCTTGTTTTGCAAGTTTCCAATAATCATCCAAAACAAGATTGCCGTCAGAACTTCCTCCGAACCCGGGGTGAAATATCACGAATTCATGAGGAACAGGATCTTTGATCTTCAGCAAAGGTCTTTCAAAATCCAGAACCAAACTTTGATCAAATGCTTTTAACAGATCAAGGTTGTATTCAAATTCCCGTTTTTCCACCCGGCTCCTTCTCTGTTTCACGCGTTTGTTAAAAAAGATCTGCGCCATTTTGGTTGCAGGTGCAATACGTATGGGAATCCCTGATCTAAAAAGGATCTTACCCAAAATCGTATCAATATACCCACTGATACTGACATCAAAACGATAAGATCTGATAGTCTGCAACAAGGCTTTACTGTCATCCGTATATTCGATCACTTCATCCACAAAATCCAGTGATCTGGCCAGATCGGCATTCACTTTGGATACAAGCATCACAATGGTATGCTCTGTCTGTTCTTTTAAAACTTTGCAGACAGGCAGCATGGTGACAAAATCTCCTATCTTGTCATGTCTGCTGATAAGTAGTTTCATTTTTTTGCTTCTTTATTCATTTCATAAAGCTTCAAATATTTATAGAAATTGGTCACCATATGAGAATAAGCAATGAGCAGTCCGACATAACCGTCAAGAAATCCGCGTTTGAGGATATAGGTTCGTATAAATGAGTATCCGCCGTTGAAAAATGCTTTGAGTGGTGATGAAGCTCTTTTACCGACATTGTTTTTCGCAAAAAGTGTCGAATATCTGTCTGCTTTAATAATGAATTCTGACATAGAGTGATAACTGTAATGCTCCATATTTCCTTCAAGCACTTCTACGGCAAGCCCCTCTGTTATAATGTCTTCATGCACATCATTGTCATTATATTGTGTTACCTTTTTATGAAACAGCCTCTTAATCTTTTGATCGTTCCATCCGCAATGTTTGACCTGTATGTTCTTGTAGAATGCTTTGAAGTTGAGCAGATAGACCGTATGGTCATCCAGACTTTTTGTCTGCAACGTTTGGAGCAATGTCTCATCAACCACTTCATCACTGTCCACGATAATGACCCAGTCATTTTTAGCAAATGATGCAGCATGGTTTTTTGTCCATCCGAATCCTTTGAATTCTCCTTCGACCAAATTGACATTCGGATAACTCCTGGCAATTTCCATACTCTGATCTGTCGATCCGTTGTCATAGACCACAACATCATCAAACGCTCTCAGACTCTGCAGTGTTGCTGAGAGTGTATTTTCATTGTTCTTGACAAGGACTACCGCACTAATTTTCATTATTCACCTTACTCAATATGTTTACCCCTCAACCTGTTCTTTAGGATCATTTTATTTTTGTGTTTCTGATTATAGGCTATTGCCAGCATTTTACATCGGTGCTTATCTTCATTCAGCAAAGCAGCATACTGTGTAACCATGACCGTGAGGTCTTCATCTTTTGCCCATAATTTATTAAAATTTTTCAATCGTTCTTCAAGTGACAGGGTTTTAAACTGCATACGGTTAATATCCACGATCTTAAAAAGATACCCTTTTGGCTCTTTACGTATCAATATATTTCCCGGGGAGTAGTCTTTATGCAGTATACCCTTCTCATGTAGTTCAAATGTGAACTTTGCAAACGCCTCGAAGATAATGTTTCTATCGATAAAACCCGCATCAAGCAGCGGTTCCCTGATCGTAAAGTCATATTCAAATTTTTTAGCGATGAAATAACTGTCCGACAGCAGATTATGCTGATAATACTCTATATAGGCTATGGGTTCCGGTGTAAATTTTCCGATCTGGAGAG